>JAENJB010000209.1 GCA_016844565.1 Dehalococcoidia bacterium | reverse complement strand
CGGGAACGCCGCCGACAGCCCGGAAAAGGAACCGAAGGTCATGACATAGGTGACGGTGCAGAACCACGTGTGCTTGTCTTTGAAGATGTCCAGTTGCTCGCGGAAAGTGGCGCGTATCGGCACGCTCCTGAGCAGCAGCCATGCGGCGATGCCAAGCACGAGCAGGAAGGGCACGAACCAGAAGGCCGCGTTCTGGAGCCAGATGGAGCGGGTGACGTCGCCCCGGACGAAGCTCTGAGAGCCGCCAAGAAGGGCGCCGAAGATGGCGAAGCCCATGATCCAGGGCGCCACGAACTGGGTCAGGCTGACGCCGAAGTTGCCGATCCCGGCCTGGATGCCCAGTGCTGTCCCCTGAAGCCGGCGGGGGAAGAAGAGGCTCGTGCTTGGCATGTAGGAGGAGAAGTCGCCACCTCCAAGTCCAAGGGCGAGGGCCAGCACGATAAAGACCCAGAAGGGGGTCACCGGGTTCAAGATCGCCAGGCCGAGTCCCACGCAGGGGAGGATTTTCAGTAGCGTCGCTATGGTGATGACATGCCGCGTGCCGAAGATGGGAATGAGAAAAGTGTGAAGGATCCGTAATGTCCCTCCTGCCAGGCCGGGCATGGCCCCCAGCCAGAAGAGTTGCAGGGTGCTGAACTCGAATCCGATATTCGGCAGGCGCACGACCACCGCACTCATCACGAACCACGTGGCAAAGGACAGCACGAGGCTGATGGTGGTAATCGTCAGCGTTTGCCAGGCGATCCGCCTGCCTGTCTCCTTCCAGAAGACGGGGTCTTCCGGGCTCCAGGCTTTGATCCATGTCGTCGACATCACCTACTCCTTCTGCCGTTGTCCATCTGTTACGCCTCCTGGTTCTCTTCTATCTGGCGGACCAGAGCGGGTTGCTTGCGACGCATCATACGCTGAATGACTACATGCATCCAAGCCAGGCAAACTACCGAAAGGAGGAGTAGGAACATCCAACTGGTGGTCCATACTCCGGTGCCCTTCAACAAGTAGCCGAAGATGATTGGGCCGACGAACCCGCCCAGGCCACCCAGAACACCCACGATGCCGCCAACGACACCCACATCGGTAGGAAAGTAGTCGGGTATGTGTCTGTAGACGGCTGACTTGCCTATCCCCATCATTATGCCGGCGGCGAAAACCAGCGCGGTGAAGATCCACACATTCGCCTGGAAGTAGATGTGAGTGACACCTCTGGCCAATAGCTGACGCCGCTGAACCTTATCGCCCGGCTGGACCACCGGCTCTTGCCACGACGAACTGGTGGGGAGGACACGGGTGCCTTCCCTCTCATTCGGCCCTGGGTTATCAGGCTTCGGGACAAGCGCGAATCTGTCGCTCCCCACGACGATCTCGTTTGGCGAAACGGAGACTACCGTGCCGGGACGGAATGCCAGGATGCCCTCCCCAGGGGACGTGATTTCCATGCGGGGCACAGTAAGGAGCAGAAAGAAGATGACACAAGAGCCGAGGACCCAGTACATTACCGTTCGAGCGCCCCACCTGTCCGACATCCAGCCTCCGAGGGCTCGAATCACGCCGGATGGCAGGCTGAATATGGCAGCCATGAGCCCGGCGGTGGCCACCGTCATGGTGTAGACACTTACGTAGTAGGGGACCAGCCATTGTGATAAAGCTACGAAGCCGCCGAAAACGAGGAAGTAATAGAGGCCGAAGCGCCATACTCGCATGTGCTTCAGCGGAGAAAGCTGTTGTCCCACAGTGTACCCTTGATTGTGTGCGGTTTTCCTTGGATAGGTAAGCAGATAGAAAACCACGGCCATGAGCATAAGCGCGGCCGCATATAGCTGAGGGAGAACGCGCCACGCCTCCAGGTTAGCCCCGTTGTTTGTGAGCATTCGGAGGATCACCGGGGCTCCCATGCTGGTGAGCGCGGCTCCCGCATTGCCGACCCCGAAGATGCCCAGCACAGTACCCTGCTGCTCCTTCTTAAACCAGACGGAGGTATAAGCGATGCCCACGGCGAAGGAGGCGCCGCTCAACCCGAAGCCGAGGCTGGCGAGGAAGAACTCGTGGAAGGTGTCAGCATAGCTGACCAGATACATCAGTACGGCAGATAGCACCATCAACAACGCGTAAACGATGCGTCCCCCATATCTGTCGGTCAGCATACCAACTGGGAGGCGCATGATTGAGCCGGTGAGCACGGGGATGCCGATTAGCCACCCCATTTGTGCCTTGTCCCAGTTGTAGATCCCGTTGGTGACCAGGAAGGTGACGAGCACGCCATTCAACATCCAGGCTGCGAAGCACACTGTGAAGGCGGCGGTACCACACCACTATTTGTGATGGCCGCCACAAATAGGAAATGGGTATGGAGAGCATGTGCACCAGCCTGGTGAAGGGGAAGATCGCTATGAGGACAAAGGCATTCGCCGTATGGACCTGCACTAGCCACGGGAGGGAGGTCACCAGTTCTAACTTCGGTCTGAATGTGGATAGCGACCACAGATAGGGGACTGCAGTCTGGGCGAACCAGGCGGAACCCCAGCGATAGAAGATCGCCGTGCCGACCCCGGAGAGGACTTGAACGAGAAGTACGATGAGGAGCGCAATGTCCATGGGTGACGTCACCCGGCGCATGCGCGGGCTCGTACTCCTCCGCACCAGCAAGAGGACAAGGCCCACCATCAACAACAGACCCAGAGCGAGAGCGGTTCCTTCCAGAATGTAGAGCCGCAGCGGTATGCGGTTGAACGCCACCACTCCTGACGGTATGAGGATTCCGATG
>JAENJB010000003.1:25264-28608 GCA_016844565.1 Dehalococcoidia bacterium | reverse complement strand
ATCAAGGCAGGCTGTAAAGCGTCCCGATCGAGAGGTCACCGGCGACTTTGGCGGCTGGCTCGAACTTGCAGTCGGATTGCCGCTGAATACCGCTAGACTCGGACGGCTCTATCAGAGCAAAGCTAATATTGTGTCAGCCAACCCTGAGCACGACTGATCGTGACAACCCTGTCTTCGAGGGGCTGGCGGAGCACTTCCAGGCTGGCGTGGCCAAACTCGGGCAGTTCATCGAGAAAGAGCACTCCGCGGTGGCTGAGACTTATCTCCCCCGGCCGGGGCCAGGACCCACCACCTACCAGACCGGCGTTGGAAATGGTGTAGTGCGGCGCGCGGAAAGGCCGCTGCTGCACAAGCGGTGTATCCTGAGGCAGAAGCCCGCTTACGCTGTAGATCTTGGTGACCTCGATGGCTTCCCCCATTGTCATCTCAGGCAATATGTAAGGCAGACCGCGGGCTAGAAGGGTCTTACCGCTGCCGGGAGGGCCGCACATCACCACGTTGTGGCCTCCGGCGGCCGCCACCTCCATCGCCCGTTTGGCATGCTCCTGTCCCTTGATGTCACGGAAATCAACCGCCGGGACAACCTGCTTGTCCCGGGATGGTGATTCGATGCGAGACTCAGGAGCAGGGATTTCCCCGCGAAGATAGCTGACCAGCTGAGATAGTGAATCGAAGGCTCTGATGCCCGGGCCGGGAATGAGACTGGCCTCCTGAGCATCAACGGCGGGCACGAATACCTGGGAAGTCCCCTTCTCGGCGGCAAATGCAACCATGGGCAAGATGCCATGCGTGTGCCGCAAACCTCCGTCAAGAGACAACTCCCCCAAGAACATGGTGCTGCCAAGCTCGTTCCTAACCTGCTCAGAACTAATGAGGACGCCGATGGCGATGGGCAGGTCGTAGGCGGGACCCTCTTTCTTCAGGTCAGCCGGGGCCAGATTAACAGTAATCTTACGGTTCGGAAAAGCGCAGCCTGAGTTCCTTATAGCGGAGCGCACCCTCTCCCGCGACTCTTGCACCGCTGTATCCGGAAGCCCCACCACAGTGAAGGATGGCAGCCCGGCGGCAATATCAACCTCAACCTCCACCAGGGCTCCCTCCAGCCCCCAGATGGCGCAAGTCAGGACCTTGGCCAGCACAATAACTCCCCCTTATGATTAGTCCAGGAAAGTGCTCTTTCAGCCAGCGCCGAGAAGGTTGCCTACTCGATCCGATTGCTCAGGTTCAGGGTCTGCCCCGAAACGTTCCTCATGCTACCCAAGTGGACAAAGAAGTCCGCTACCTCGCCGGCTTCGGATGTTCGATATCATATATGGGACCCTCTCCAACCAACCGCGTTGTCACCTTTACTTAGTAGCACTATTCTGAAGTTCTGTCAAGACAGGCACTGGTCTTTGCACCACTCATGTTCTTTTGCTATAATTCCCGTTCGATGAAAAATACAGGCTTCGAAAGAGGATATTCCCGAAGCTCGAGGAGCTAGAGTGCTGGACAAAGAGAAGAAGAAGACCTTAATTGAAGAGGCCAGGGTACATGAGACGGACACCGGGTCGGCAGAGGTTCAAGTCTCCATCTTGACGGAGAAAGTAAACTTGCTCACCGAGCATCTCAAGACCAATCAGCACGACCACCAGTCGCGGCGGGGTCTTCTGCAGATGGTAGGGCAAAGGAAGAGGCTGCTGGCTTATCTGACCAACACGGATGTGGACCGCTACCGGAAACTCATCGCTAGACTGGGCCTGCGGAAGTAGGCAACTCAGCGCTGTCTGCGCAGGAGGTATCCCCACCTATGTCTGAAGTTTTTGAATGTGCATTGGCTGGTCGAACCGTTTCTATCGAAACGGGAAAAGTGGCCGGGCAAGCCGGCGGGGCGGTCACCGTTCGCTACGGTGACACCATAGTGCTGGTGGCCGCCTGCGGCGGCCGCGAGCCAAGAGAAGGCATAGATTTCTTCCCGCTGACCGTCGATTACGAAGAGAGACACTACGCCGCGGGAAAGATCCCGGGCAGCTTCATGCGAAGGGAAGGGCGTCCCAGTCAGGAAGCCACTCTCGCCGCACGCCTGATTGACCGGCCCCTCCGACCCCTATTCCCGAAGGGCTTACGCAACGAGATTCAGATAGTAGTAACCGTCCTCTCCGCCGACCAGCAGAACGACCCCGATATTCTCGCTCTGACTGGCGCCTCAGCGGCGCTGATTATTTCCGACCTCCCCTTCGATACGCCGGTGGCAGCTACCCGTGTAGGCCATATTGACGGACGGTTGGTCCTAAACCCAACTATGCCGGACCTCTCGTCCAGTTCCCTCGACCTGGTGGTGGCCAGCACCGCCAAAGCGGTAGTGATGATTGAAGCCGGTGCCCACGAGGTCTCCGAGCAACTGGTCATCGAGGCTATCAGGCTTGCCCACGAAGAGAACCAGAAGCTGATCAAGCTGCAGGAGCGGATGCGCGCCGCGCTGGGTAAGCCCAAGAGGGAGTTCAAGATAGCCGCGGTCAGTGCCGAAGTAGGCCCTGCGATGGCCTCCATTCTGGACAAAGCACGCCTGGCTCAAGCTCTGGGACAACGAGATACCCAGCAACGCGAAACCGCGCTTTCGAAGCTGATGCAAGAGGTCAAGGAGAAGTTGGGCTCCACCTTCTCCGCGAGTGACATAGCCTCGGCCTTCGACTCGAGGGTAAGAGCCGCTGTGCGAGCCAGTCTGCTCGATGAAGGGCAGAGACCTGACGGTAGAGGGTTGACGGAGTTGAGGCAGATCGATTGCCAGGTGGGCCTGCTGCCGCGCGCCCACGGCTCGGGACTTTTCAGCCGCGGCCAGACCCAGGTGTTGACCGTCACCACCCTCGGGTCGGTCAGCGAAGCGCAGATAATTGACACCCTGGGCATCGAGAGTAAGAGACGCTTCATGCACCACTACAATTTCCCCCCATTCTCCACGGGAGAGGTACGTCGCATCGGTGTGCCGGGGCGTCGCGAAATCGGGCACGGCGCGCTGGTGGAACGTGCGTTGATACCCGTATTGCCGAAGGAAGCTGACTTCCCCTACGCCCTGCGGCTCGTCTCCGAGGTGCTGAGCTCCAACGGGAGCACTTCCCAGGCCAGCATTTGCGCCGGTACTTTGTCACTAATGGATGCCGGGGTGCCCATCAAAGCGCCGGTCGCCGGTATCGCCATAGGCTTGGTTACCGGGCAAGACGGTCGCTATACCACTATGATTGATATTGAAGGCTCTGAAGACGCCTACGGCGACATGGATTTCAAGGTCGCCGGTACAGCTAACGGAATCACCGCCATCCAGATGGACATCAAACTCAAGGGCATAGGATTCGACATCATTGAGCGGG
>JAENJB010000003.1:0-25239 GCA_016844565.1 Dehalococcoidia bacterium | reverse complement strand
CAGGCGCACGAAGCTCGCTTCCAGGTGCTGGATAAGATGAGCAAGGTCATCGCTGCCAGCCGTCCTCAATTGAGCCCCCATGCACCGCGAATGTACAAGATGCACATCAACCCCGCCAAGATCGGCGCTGTCATCGGTCCGGGTGGCAAGACCATCAGGGCGATCATCGATGAGTACAAGGTGACCGTAGATGTAGAGGATGATGGCTCGGTCGTTATCGGCGCAGCCAGCGAGGAGTCTGCCCAAAAGGCAATGGCGAGGGTCGAAGGCCTTACCGAAGAGGTGCAACTCGGCAAGATTTACACCGGGAAGGTCATCCGCTTGCTCAAGTACGGAGTGCTGGTGGAGATACTCCCCGGCAAGGACGGGATGGTACACATCACCGAACTGGCGGACCACCCGGTCGACTCAGTGGAAAATGAGGTCAAGATAGGCGACCAGATCATGGTCAAGGCAATAGAGATTGACCGCCTGGGCAGAATCAATCTGTCCCGACGCGCGGCCTTCGATGGGTCGTCGCAAACCTCCGAGGCCGGCCGCACCCTCCCACAGGAACCACGCCGGCCACATCCCTCAGAACGACCAGTACCATTTAGAGGACGGCCGGGTCCTCCTGGCAAGCCAGGCAGCTGAGAATCTTCAGCATGGGCGGGGCCTAGGATGCGTAAGATTAGAGTAGCAGTGCATGGTGCCGCAGGCCGGATGGGGCGAGAGGTGATCAAGGCTGTCTCGCTTGACCCGGAGCTGCAGTTCGTCGGCGCTGTCGAAAAGCGAGTCACCGAGGACCATCTCATTCTCCCGGACGGTACAAGCAGAGTGCCGTACGGCTCCGACGTTGAGACAGTAATACGCCTAAGCCAACCGGAAGTCCTGGTTGATTTCTCGCTGGCTGAGGCCTGTATGGAAGCAGCTCCGGTCGCGT
Organism: Dehalococcoidia bacterium; assembly: GCA_016844565.1. Taxonomy (GTDB): domain Bacteria; phylum Chloroflexota; class Dehalococcoidia; order JAENJB01; family JAENJB01; genus JAENJB01. The sequence continues at coordinate 24,317 of JAENJB010000003.1, read as the reverse complement.
TCAAACGAAAAGTCCATATGGTCATAGGCACAACCGGCCTCAGGGAGAGTGATATCGACCGGCTCGGCGCACTGGCGGAGGAAAACGGGGTGGGAGTCGCGGTAGCTCCTAACTTCGCCCTGGGCGCCGTATTGATGATGCACTTCGCCAAGATCGCCGCCAGGTACTTCGATTATGCCGAGATAACTGAAATGCATCATGTGGATAAGGTAGATGCACCATCCGGGACCGCCCTGGCCACAGCACGGGCCATGGTGGCAACACGGAAAAGGCCCTTCTCCTCTCCCGCAGTCCTGAAGGAAACCCTGGCCGGCACGCGAGGAGCCAGCCTTGATGGCATCAGAATTCACAGCGTGCGCCTGCCCGGCCTGATGGCTCACCAGGAGGTGCTGATGGGAGCAGCCGGGCAGACTCTCAGCATACGGCACGATACAGTTGGCCGGGAGTGTTACATGCCCGGAGTCATACTGGCAATCAAGAAGGTGGTCAATCACCGGGGGCTTATCCTGGGCCTAGATAAGCTCCTCGGCCTGTAGGGAGCGCCACATGAAAGCTTATGACCTAGCCATCGTTGGGGCCACAGGGATGGTGGGACAGGAGATCATCAAGATACTGGAGAGACACCGCTATCCCCTGTCGTCCATTCATCTGTTCGCCTCCGACCGCTCTGCCGGCCGCCAGGTTTTCGTGAATCATCGCCAGCTTGAAGTAAGGGAGCCAACCGCCAGTTCATTCGAGGGCATCGACATAGCGCTCTTCTGCGCGGGGGCAGAGGTAAGCCGGTATTTCACCCCCATAGCCATTCAATCCGGCGCCGTCGTTGTCGATAATAGCGCTGCTTTCCGTCTCGAGCCCGGGAATCCCCTGGTAGTGCCCGAGGTTAACGCCGATGACATCAACTCCCACAAGGGCGTTGTGGCCAATCCGTGCGCCATTACCATTCAACTGGTGATGGCAATCAATCCGCTTCATCGGGTAAACCCGATCAAACGCGTCATCGTTTCTTCATACCAGGCCGTTTCCGGTATGGGTACTGCCGCCATGGAGGAACTGACCGGCCAAACCAAACTGGTGCTCGCCGGCCAAAGCGCCGTTCCCCATTTTTATCCACATCAGATTGCCTTTAATCTCCTCCCCGAGATAGATGTGTTCCTGGACAGCGACTACACCAAGGAAGAAATGAGGATCATCGAGGAAACCCGCAAGGTCATGCATCTCCCCGAACTGGCAATCGCTGCAACCTGCGTGCAGGTGCCCGTATTCATAGGCAACAGTATGACAGTCAACGTGGAATTCAGCCACCCCATGTCCCCTGATGAAGCCCAGGAGATACTGACCCGCGCACCGGGTGTCGAGGTCCGCGACGACCCGACGGTAAGCCTCTACCCCCACCCATGGTCTGCAGTTGGTTTGGACACCGTTCTCGTGGGGCGCATCAGGAGAGACCTCTCCCATTCCAACGGCCTGATCATGTGGGTGGTCACCGACAACCTGCGAAAAGGCTCAGCGCTCAATGCCATCCAGATCGTCGGAGAAATGGTCAAGCGGGGCAAACTGTAGAGCGAGATATGGATATGGCTCTCGGGCGTCTGATTACGGCGATGGTTACGCCCTTTGACAAGAAGGGCAACGTAGATTTCAAGCAAGCGCAGAGGCTGGCTATCGCCTTGCTGGAGTCTGGAAGCGACGGCCTGGTCCTCGCCGGGACAACCGGTGAATCGCCGACCCTCAACCCCAGGGAGAAGATCAAGCTCTTCTCCGCGGTAAAGGAGGCAGTCGCTGGCCGCGGGACTGTGATTGCCAACACCGGCAACTACTGCACCGCCGAAAGCATCAAGCTGACCCGGGCAGCGGAGAGTGTTGGCGTGGATGCTTGCCTGCTAGTTGTGCCCTATTACAATCGGCCGTCGCAGGAGGGATTGTTTCTGCATTTCAGCGCCATAGCCAGAAGCACCTGCTTACCGTGCATCATGTATAACGTGCCCTCGCGCACGGTCGCCAGCCTTTCGTCCGACACCGTAATCAAGCTGGGGCAGGTGGACAACATCATCGGAATCAAAGAGGCCAGCGGCAATCTCGAACAGGTCGCCAGGATAATCGGCGGCATTGGCAGACAGGACTACCTGATTTTCAGCGGCAACGACGCCGACACACTGCCGATACTATCTCTCGGTGGGTATGGCGTTATCAGCGTGGCATCTCATCTGGTGGGAAATCAGATAAAGTCGATGATGGCAGAGTTCCTTGCAGGCCATTTTGAAATGGCTGCCCGGATTCACCGTGACCTCCTGCCATTGATGAATGCGCTCTTCGTGGTTTCGAATCCGGTGCCGGTAAAATATGCCTTGAACAAAGTCGGCTTCTCCGTGGGTAAGCCCCGGCTGCCTCTCACCGAACCGGATGAGAAAGCAGCTTCACTCATTGAGGCGACATTAAGACACTACCACCTCGACCTGCCCATCAATCGGTAGGCAAATCAGATCAGCCGTCTCACCTTAATCGTCTGTTCTCGCCGCGGCCCCACCGATATTATAGCAACGGGACATGAAATCAGTTCTTCAAGGCGCCTGATGTACCGGCGGGCACGCAAAGGCAACCTGGCGAACTCCGTAATGTGAGATGTGGGAGCCTGCCAGCCTTCCAGTTCCTCATAAACCGGCTGGCATTCTTCCAGGACACGCCCGTTGCTGGGGAAGCTCGTCAACGTCTGGCCGTTGAACCGGTAGCCAACGCAGATTTTCACCACTGGAAAGGTGTCAAGAATGTCGAGGCGGGTGAGTGCAGCCCCGGTGAAGCCGTTAAGGCGCGCCGCGAAACGGGAAGCGATGCCGTCGAACCAGCCACAGCGCCTCGGTCGCCCTGTGGTAGCGCCGAATTCCTGAGCCCTCTCACGAATATTCTGCCCGATTTCGTCTTTCAGCTCCGTGGGCATAGGGCCGCTTCCTACCCTGGTAGAATAGGCCTTGAACACCCCGATGACGGCCTTGATGTGTCTGGGACCTATCCCTGCCCCGAGACAGCCGTTGCCAGCCAAAGGAGAAGAGGAAGTCACGTAGGGGTAAGTACCGAAGTCCACATCTAGAAGACTCCCCTGGGCGCCTTCCAGCAAGATGAGGCTTCCCTTTCGTATCTCATCGTGAATGATTTGCTCTGTGTCTCTGACCAGATGCGCCATGCGCTCGCCGTAGCCAACGTACTGGCTGTAGATTGCTTCCTCCGACAAAGGTGTCACGCCATACACCCTCGTCAAAATGGCGTTCTTGCTTTCCAGTACCGAACTCAGTCTGTTGCGAAACGCCTGTTTGTCCAGGAGGTCACAAGCCCGTATGCCCTGCCGCGCCACCTTATCCGCGAAGGCCGGCCCGATACCACGCCGGGTGGTCCCCAGGGCTCTTACACCAAGCCTTTCCTCCTCCAGCGCATCGAACAGAAGATGGTAAGGCATTATGATGTGAGCTCTCTCACTAACATAGAGGCGATCGGTCTTCACCCCGGCCGCCTGGAGTTGCTCCATCTCCTTCAGTAAGACCTCCGGATTGACCACTACTCCATTGCCAATGATGCAGGATACCCCTGGATGAAAGATACCTGAAGGGACCAGGTGCAGGCGGAACTCCCCGCTGGGGTTGATCACCGTATGCCCAGCGTTGTCCCCACCCGAGAAACGGACCGTCAGTTGCGACTGTTCGGCCAGCATATCTACTATCTTGCCCTTTCCCTCGTCACCCCACTGTCCCCCTATAAGAGCGATGACTGGCATTACTTCCCTTCCTTTTCGTTCACTACGCTCTGCCTGTTACCGGACTGTCGCCTGACAAAGAGAAGCCGCTGCACTACTGTAGCGAAGGTCAGTAGCACCAGGAGGACCAGCGCGATGAGCATCTGGTTCAGCAGAAGTCCCAACGACAGAATCACCATTCTCTCGGCCCGAGTAAGGATGCCCACCTTGCACTCCAACCCGAGACCTTCGCTCCGTGCTCTCACATAGCTGACCATGAGAGAGCCAACCAGAGCAAGGAACAGCAGCCACACCTCCAGCCTGGCGTTCCCCCACGGCGCATACGATACCAGAAGACCAAAGAACAGGGCCGCCTCGGAAAGGCGGTCCACTACCGAATCCAGCAGGCCGCCGAACAGGGTGTCCTGTTTGGTGGCCCGTGCCACAGCCCCATCCAAGAGATCAAATAGCCCTGCCAGAAGCAACAGAATACCCCCAAGGGGGAACTTGTCGAGAGCCACTACGACCGCCGTGATAAGACTGAGACCGAGACCCAATAGCGTCAGGGAATTCGGCTTCAGGCCCAACCGCACCAGCAGGGGTACAATAGGCCTAGTGAGACTGTGTCCCAGGCTGCCGCGCAAGCGGGTGAGCGTCACCCTGGCGACCGGACGTCTCACGTCTTGATTGCTCAATTCCAGTCCGTCTCCCTGCAATGCTGCGACCCACCGGTCCCCTTGCCTTGCCCGGCAGAACACCCCACTTCCACCGACCCGTTCAGCAGGCTGGAGTAATAATCCATTACGCGCTGGGCGACCTTATTCCAGCTGTACTGCTCAGCTTTTAGCCTGCCCCTGGCGCCCATCTCCTGCTGCAGGACCCTGTTCTCCAGGACATGCAGCAAAGCCTCCGCCAACGCTCCCGAGTCTCTGGGTGGTACCAGCAAACCCTCTGCACCGTGCGTCAAGAGGTCAGCGAATCCATCGATCTTGCTCGCCACAATGGGCTTCCCGGCGGCCATGGCTTCCAGCAACACAATACCGAAGCTCTCGTGGCCCGTAGTCGGCGCACAGAACACATCGGCAGTCCGATAGTATCGCGGCAAGTCCTGGAGTGACACATGACCGGCGAAGACAACATCCTCGAGGTTTCCCTCCAGCACGGTCTTCTCGTATCCCTTGCGCAACCGCGTGCCCGGTCCCACCAGGATCAACCTTGTGCCGGGCAGACGTCTCTTCACTTCCGAATAGGCATCCAACAAGTAGCGGACGCCCTTGCGTTTCTCAAGACGGCCCACGAAGAGAATATTCAACTTACCGTCGCACCAGCGCTCAATAGGAGCGACCGCTGGCGAAAAGAGGTCAACGTCGATTCCATTTGGTATGATCTCGTATTCGCCCGGGAAATGACGGCTAACAAACCGCATCGCCGACGGGGAGACCGCTACTCTTCCGTCCAGCCTAGCGCACCACCTCTTCAGAAGGTACTTCGACCAGAAATACCCCCTGGGTTTGCTATGGTAAGCGTGAAAGGTGCCTACCCTGATCGGAGGCGCAAGACGAAGCACGGTCAATGGCAGCGTCGGTATCAGTGGCTCGTGGATATGCACCACATCGAAGTTCTCCTCGCGGAGTATCTGTTTCACCCTGGGTGACAGAGTCAACGAGAAAGTCACTCGGGCAACCGACCCGGCGCTCGGCCAGGGTATGGGTCTGCCGAGAGGGATAACCTGTTCACCCGACCCGGCGACCCTTCTCGAGCAAGGGGCGATGATCTTGACCTGATGCCCCATCTGGATGAAGCTCCGCTGAAGATATGAAATATGATTGGTAACTCCACCGGGATAGGCATAGTCGTACGGAGAAACAAGCGCCACTTTCATAGTCGGTTACTTAGAGAGCCAGTATTAACGGGTCTACCTTGGCAAAGATGGTTCCGTATCGTTCCCGGCGATGAAGTCCTCTACCCGGCGGTGCGCCTGGTCATCGGTTAACTGCGCTGGCGGCGACTTCATGAAGTAGGCAGATGGGGCTACCAACGCCCCTTTCATTCCTCGCTCCAGGGCAAGCTTGCAGCATCTGATGGCGTCGATAACCACCCCTGCCGAGTTAGGGCTGTCCCATACCTCCAGCTTCAACTCGAGGTTCAGAGGCACATCTCCGAAAGTACGCCCTTCCATCCTGATGTAACACATCTTTCGGTCCTGTAACCACGGAACATAGTCGCTGGGGCCGACATGGATGTTATCCGCGCCCAGCGAGTAGTCCAGTTGGGAGGTAACCGCGTCCGTCTTGGAGATCTTCTTCGATTCCAGGCGCTCTCGCTCCAGCATATTGTAAAAGTCGGTGTTGCCTCCGAAGTTCAACTGGTAGGTCCGCTCCAGTCTGACACCACGGTCCCTGAACAACCTCGTCAGCACCCGGTGGGTGATGGTGGCCCCCACCTGGGACTTGATATCATCTCCGATAATCGGCAGGTTCTTCTCAGCAAACCGACCATGCCAGTAGGGTTCACGGGCGATGAATACAGGAATGCAATTGATGAAACCGCAACCTGCCTCCAGCACCTGTTCCACATACCACTTGGTAGCCTCCTCGCTGCCAACGGGGAGATAGTTGATGACGACCTCCGTCCCCGTTTCCTTCAGGATCTTCACGATATTGGCCGTCGCCCCGGGAGCTTTGGTAATGATCTTCGAGAGGTACTTGCCCAGCCCGTCATGGGTCATTCCTCGCATCACCGTCACCCCCATGTTGGGCACCTCACAGAACTTGTAGGTATTGTTGGGCGGAGTATAGATGGCCTCGGCCACGTCCTTACCAACCTTGTTTCGGTCGATGTCAAAGGCAGCAACCACCTTAATGTCTTTGATATGATAACCGCCCAGGTTGACATGCATCAAGCCAGCAATGGACTGCCCCTCTTCAGCATCCCGATAGTAATGAAGGCCCTGAACCAGCGAGGAGGCGCAATTGCCCAGACCAATTATGGCTACCCTTATTTCGCCCATTATTTTGTTTCTTCCTTTACTGCTCTTTCCTGCGAAAGAGAGAACTTAAGCGCCAGGTTGCGAGGACCACTTTCTCAGATGGCCCTAATCCTTTCCCCTTATCACCAATATGGGAATCTCCAGCGAATGCAGCACCTTGTCCATCACGCTGCCGAACACGAGACGGCTGAGTCCCCCGCGTCCATGAGTTGACATGGCCACCAGGTCTACACCTTTCTCCTTGGCATAGTCCGGTATCATCTCATCAGCCACGCCTTCGATTATCTCGGCAGAAACGGCGATTCCCTTCCCCTTCACCTCCGCACTAATCTGACTCAGGTAGTCCGAGGCCGCCTTTCTCATGTCCTCAATGAGTTGCTCCGGAAAGCTGAAATCGAGTTCCCCCGCACCCGTCAAACGGTACGATGGTAGAGGGATATGCAGCAGCTTGATTTCTGCTTTCATCTTGCGGGCCAGCTCTTCAGCATAGGGAAGGGCCGCAGCACCCAGCGACGATCCGTCCAGGGGGACCAGAATACGGCTGAACTTTGCCTCCGAAGCCTTGCGCTCCCGATAAAGCTTGGCATTGATCAGGAGAACGGGCGTCAGTGACGATCGCACTATCTTCCCGGCCACGCTACCCATCACCCAGCGGGCTACGCCGGAGCGGCCATGGGTTGCCATGATGATGAGACCAACACTGTTCTTGCGAGCATAGTCAACGGTTGCCTCCGCAGGGTTACCGTACAGGAACACCGCCTTCGCCCGAACCGCTTCCTCAGCCAGTCCAGCCGTCACCCGCTCCAAATAGGTCCGAATAAGGCGCTCGAACTTCCGCTCCTCCTCTCCTCCTACAGCCACCACATCGACTTCACTGCCGAAGACCTCAGCCATCGCAATCGCATAGGGTAAGGCCATTTCCGCCTGTTCGGAACCGTCCAGAGGGACCAGAATCCTTTCGTACATGAAAAGCTTCCCCCTTTCTCAGCACCTTGATTCCAGGCACCCACTTATGGTATCTTCAAAAAACCGAAATAAAATACTACTTTATCGAGTGTCCCGTCAAGTTGGGTTGCCCTTTATCTTACTCTGCGAGGTGATTCGATGATATACGATTTCCATACCCACACTACTCTCAGCGATGGCGATCTAACGCCACTTGAAATAATAAGGAGAGCCTCCGTCAACCGCTACCGTGTCATTGCGCTTACCGACCACATAGGCGTCGCCTCGCTGGGGCAGGTCATCGAACGGTTGAAAGAAGACTGCGCTCTCGCTGAGAAACACTGGAACATACTGGCCCTTCCCGGCGTCGAACTCACCCATGTTCCAACAAGGTCGATAAATGAGGTCGCCCGAAAGGCCAAACAATTAGGGGCCCGGATTGTACTTGTCCATGGCGAGACCATCGTGGAGCCCGTTGAAAAAGGCACCAACCTGGCTGCCCTCCAATGCCCCTATGTGGATATTCTGGCCCACCCCGGCCTGCTAACTTCCGAAGAAGCTACGCTAGCTGCGCAGAACGGCGTCTTCCTGGAGATAACGGCCCGACGGGGCCACTGCCTGACCAATGGCCATGTTGCCAGGCTAGCAACGAAGGCAGGATGCAAACTGCTCCTGAATTCGGATGCTCACGACGAAGACGATCTTCTAACATCACGACTCGCGCATGACATCACCGTCGGCGCAGGTCTGGATGTTAAAACGTGCCAGCAGGTACTTCGGATGAATCCTCACCTGCTGGCAGAGAAAATCTCGTCTGTTTTCTAGGTAGAAAATACCCAGCAGCCACTCCCGCCATTATCATTGGGGAGAGCGTCGGCCGTGACACCCAAACGCAGTCTCTTATCCCCCGATGCGGAATACCTTGGTGCCGCAGCTCGGGCAGGTCCCACGAGTAGCTGGTCTGCCGTTCTTGAGAGTCATCTTGACCGGATTCCTGATCTCCCGCTTGGTCCTACACTTGAAGCAATACGCCTGTGCCATTTGATCCACCTCCTTTGACTTCAAATATAAGCAACGCAGTCCAGCTTGTCAATAGCTTTGAGAACATTTTTTGTCCCTATCTGGCTAAATTTGGACTGATAGCGGCCGAGCAGGGCCGGCAAGACGCCTTCTCCTAGCCGGAAACCGGGAATACTTTCTTGGGACGCCACTCCTGCCGCTCAGTGTCGAGGGACAACACCGCTATGAGACGCCGCCCCTCAGTGTAAGCACAGGCCACGCCAGCCAAAGCAGGGTACGCTCCAGCGCTAACGGCTGTCAGTGGAAGAGCGCGACCATTCCTGAGCTTCACCACTGCTTCCTCTCCTACCGTGAAGCTCAGGCAATGGCCCAGGGCAACGCTCATCGGATAAAGCAAGCCTTGCCAGTGGCCCTGGCGGAAGGCCTCCTCCAGGGATGATAAGGTCAGGGCGTCGTCAATAGCAAACGGACCATATTTCAGCCGCGACAGATGTTTGAGGTAAGCTCCACAACCCAACGCCTCTCCCAGTTCATGAGCGATGGATCGCAGGTAGGTGCCCTTGCCACACACAACCTCCAGAGTCAGCAGCGGCAACTCAAACTTGACCAGCTGCACGCTGTGCAGTTGGACCTCCCGAGGCTGCCGCTCCACTTCCATGCCAGCCCGCGCCAGCTCATAGAGGTGCCGCCCCTGATACCTGACAGCGCTGTACATCGGAGGACGCTGTTCAATGGTGCCTCGAAAGCGCTGCAACTCTTCCTCAATCCGTCCCAGAGTTACGGCCACGGGGCTGCTCTTTCGAATTACTTTGCCGGCGCCATCGTAGGTGTCAGTAACCGTACCTAATTCTATCTCAGCCAAATATGTCTTGGGCTGTTCCTGAAGGTACTCAATTACCCGGGTGGCTTGATTGAGACAGACAGGCAAGACGCCCGTAGCCATGGGATCCAGAGTTCCTGCATGCCCGACGCGTCTCTCCCCCGCCAGGCGCCTGATGAGCGCCACTATATCAAATGAAGTCTTCCCGGGGGGCTTGTTGACGTTGAGAATGCCGGCGACACTCACGCTAGGCGCGGCGATCACGAGATTCGGAAAGCCTATCGAACAGCTCCGAGAGGCGAGCCCCACGCTCAATGGAGTCATCCCAGTGAAAGGCAAGCTCGGGAATGCGGCGGAAGCTAAGTTGCTGCGACAGCTCTCTGCGGAAGAAACCCGCCGCCGCGGTGAGCACTTTCAGAGTAGCGGCCCTTTCCTCCTCACTACCCAGACCACTGACAAATACCTTCGCGTAGCTCAGGTCGGGTGATGTCACCACATCGGTGACGCTCACCAGGCTGCCAAGGCGCGGGTCCTTGATCTGACGCTGGATCATCTGCCCCAGCTCCTGGCGGAGAAGATTGTTAATTCTTTCGATCCGACGTGTCATAGCCCTTCTCAGTCACACGAGCATGCAACCGGGATAAGAAAAGGTCGAGCCGCCCTAGGAAGGGACTCCCTGTTTCTGTTTGCGGTATGATTCAAGGATGTCCCCAACCTGGAACTCGCCAAAGCCTTCCACCCCCACTCCCCCGTCAAATCCCTTCTGAAGCTCCGAGACATCGTCCTTGAAACGTCTCAGGCTGCTGACCCGGGATTCGTGAAGAACCTCACCCTTGCGCATCACCCTGACCGGGCTGTCGCGCATAAGCTTACCTTCTTGCACAGACACACCGGCGACCCCGCTCTTCTTGCGACCGGGGAATACGGCACGAACTTCGGCGCGACCCTCAATAAGCTCGATGTAGGTTGGCTCAAGCATGCCTTGAAGGGCTTTTTCGATATCGCCGGCAAGGTTGTAGATAATATCGTAAAAGCGTACGTCAACACCCTCCACCTCGGCAAGATGCTTCGCTCCCGGCTCCGCACGGCTGTTGAAACCAACTATGATGGCTTTGGAAGCCACCGCCAAGAACACGTCGCTTTCAGTGATGCTCCCGGTGCCGGCGTGGAGGACTCGTACTCTGAGTTTGTCCTCTCCAAGCCTCTCCAACGAATTCCTGATCGGCTCGATACTGCCCTGCACATCGGTCTTCAATATGACATTGAGTTCCTTTATCTGACCCGAGGCCACCTGAGAATAAAGAGAATCCAGTGTAATGTTCCCGCGAGCCGAGGTGGACTTCGAACCATCGGTCTGCCACTTGGCCATCAGCTCCTTTGCTCTTGCCTCGTCAGCCACCACCGAAAGCTTGTCTCCCGCTTGAGGCACACCGTTCAGTCCCAGAATCTTAACTGGGGTGGCGGGCTCGGCCTTCTTCACTCCCCTGCCCTTGTCGTCAAACATCGCCTTGATCTTGCCCCAGGTGCTGCCGACAACGACAACCCCACCCACATTGAGAGTGCCTCTCTGCACCAGGACCGTGGCAATTGGACCACGGGTCTTATCCATCCCCGCCTCAACGACCACTCCCTCCGCCGGCAAAGCATAGTTCGCCTGAAGCTCGGTAATCTCAGCCACGACCCGAATATTGGCTAGAAGATCAGCAATCCCTTGTTTCGTCTTGGCAGACACAGGCACGATGATAACCTCTCCCCCCCATTCCTCAATGATCAATCCCAGTTCGCTCAGCTGTTTCTTGACCCTTTCGGGGTTGGCGTTGGGCCGATCGATTTTTGTCATGGCGACCACAATGGGAACCCCCGCCGCCCTTGCGTGGCTGACAGCTTCCACAGTCTGAGGCATTACCCCGTCGTCGGCGGCCACTACTAGGACGGCAATGTCAGTCACCTGAGCCCCCCTCGCCCGCATCGCGGTGAAGGCCGCATGCCCCGGAGTATCAAGAAAGGTTATCTTCTGCCCGTCCGTCTCAATCTGATAAGCACCGATGTGCTGGGTGATCTGGCCCGCTTCCGTAGCTATCACATTGGTCTGGCGGATGGCATCCAGAAGACTCGTCTTCCCGTGGTCTACGTGCCCCATAATGGTAACCACCGGCGGTCTTGGGCGCCAGTCAGAGGGGGTTTTCGCCTTAACACGCTTGCCTGCCGTTGTCTCCTCTTCGTGCTCCACCGCCTCCACGGCCTTCTGCTCTTCCCTTTGGGTTTCAAAACCGAGGCCAGCCGCTATGGACGTAGCCGTGTCGTAGTCAATGACCTGGTTGATGTTGACCATCACCCCCTTGCGCATGAGATGCTTGATAACCTCTATAGGGGTTACATTCATGAGGTCAGCGAATTGCCTGACTCCTACAAGAGAAGGCAGACTCAGCTTACGCCGCTTGGTCTCAGCACGAAGCAGGTTATCCGGCCCGGTCGTCTTTCCCACCGCCACCGAGCTCGCCTTATCTTTTCCTATCAACACAAAGAAACCTCATTCTAGCCCCGATTGAATCGGGGCTCGCCTCGCCTGCTGTCCCAACGCATCTCCTTGCGAAACGAGATTTACCGCCATAGCCATGAGCCCCTCTCTGTTATCCAGATTGAGCTTCGTCCGCAAAAAATGGCCTATCCTATCCCGCTTCAATCCCCTCTCCCAACACTCCCTCTGGGCGCACAGGTAAACACCTCTGCCCGGGCTCTTCTGGTCCCAGTCAACCGCGATCCTGCCACCCTGCGCAACCACCAAACGGAGCAACTCCCTCTTCGCTTTCACCCTGCTGCACCCGACACAGGTCCTCTGGGGCTCGTGCCGCGAAATACGACCGCCATTCAATATACATCCTCTTCCGCTTCCGCCTCCGCCTCTACATACTCCTTGGTCCGTTTGGCCTTCTTCGCCTTGGTGCGGAGAGCAGCCTCATCCTCTCGGCCCTTCTTCTCCTTCTTCTCGGTCTTGGCCCTCTTGGGAATAATATCCTCAGCAAAGCGGATCTCACGCGGCCCTTCCTGAGGATGCACAGGCATGAAGATCTGCGAGAGCGCAGGCTCAACCGGAGCTTCAGCCTCACCGGCAACAGCCGGCTGTTCCTTCTCAGGAGGAGACTCCAATGTCGCCGAGTCCGTCTCCACCTCGGCGGCGCCCACGCCTGCAGGCACCGGCTCACCAGGCCTTCCGTCCGCAGCCAGTAGCACACCTGCCGGCCTGCCAGACGTGAGGGCTTCCGCCTCCTCCACAGCAGCAGCCTTGCTCGCCTCAGCCGATTCCTGCTTCTCCTTAAGCTCCGTCTCCACCATTGACGCGCTCTTGATATCAATGCGCCAGCCAGTCAGCTTCGCAGCTAGCCTGGCGTTCTGCCCCTCCCGACCAATGGCCAGGGAGAGTTGCCTGTCAGGAACAACTACCGTAGCCGCTCCTTCGTCTTCATTAATGGTCACGCTGATGATCTGGGCCGGACTAAGAGCGTTGGCTATGAATTCACGAGCGTCAGCACTCCACTGGATGACATCTACCTTTTCTCCCTCCAGCTCGCTGACTATGTTCTGAATTCTAATGCCCCGCTGCCCAACACAAGTACCCACAGGGTCTATTCCCGGCTGTTTGGCTGCGACCGCTACCTTCGTCCTATTACCAGCTTCCCGAGCGATGGCCTTCAGTTCCACCACGCCATTTCGAATCTCCGGCACTCCCAACTCGAAAAGCCGCCGCACCAGATTGCGGTGCGCCCGTGACACTGTGATCTCAGTCGTCTTGCCGGGACGAGCAATTTGCAGCAGATATACTTTGATTCTCTGACCGGGACGATAGCGTTCACCTCTTGATTGTTCCGCCGGAGGAAAGACACCCTCAGTCCTGCCCAGGTCAATGAAGACCCTGCCGGCTTCGATGCGACGTACGAGCCCACTGACAATGTCACCCTCTTTACCCACGAACTCTTCGAATATTGCTTCGTGCTCGGCTTCGTGCAGCCGTTGCACTATTACCTGTTTTGCCGTCTGAGCGGCAATTCGCCCGGCGCTCTTGGGCAAAGTCACTTCTATCTCGAGGTTGTCCCCTACCTGTATGTCCGCTTTAATCTTCCTGGCCTCGTCCACACTGATCTCGCCAGGCTGATCGGTGAGCTCCTCGGTTACCATCTTCGAAGTGAATACCTTTACATCGAAGGTATTCGGGTTAATCCTGACCGAAATAGGCTGAGTGACACCGAGTTCTTCCTTGCGGTAAGCCGATGCCAGGGCAGTCTCCACCGCAGCGAGAATGACCTCCTTGGGCAAATCCTTCTCGGCAGCAAGCTGAGTTACGGCCAAAGCGAAATCGCTCTTCATGAGCCTATCCTTTTCACCAAAACCACTTTTTCGCCATATAACAAAAAAGTGGGCAACCATCCCACTTTCTTAAGACTCTTTAATTGAATCAAGTATACCATGCCCCGGACAATGCTGCAATACAATTGGGTTTTGACCGTCTACTAGTTCTTGATATAATGGCAGCATTATGCCTTGTGGAGTGGGGAGATGGACTACTCACCGATAACCAAAGCACCCGTGGATCAGATGAAGGTGAGGCCTAACCTTATTGACGTTAGAACCCTCGGTGGCCACTTCGACTGGCAGAGCCTGGAAAAGGAGCTTGGTCTGGTTGAGGGTGTGAACTACAACCTCGCCTACGCTGCCATCGACCGCCATTTGGAAAGCGCTCGACGGAACAAAGTCGCCCTCTACTGGGAGGGGAAAGGCGGGGAGCAAGAGCAATACACCTTTACCGACCTTGCTCAATTAACCAATAGGTTCGCTAACGTCCTTCTCGGTCTTGGGGTGAAGAAAGGCGATAGGGTCTTCCTCTTCATGGAGCGTATTCCCGAGCTCTACGTTGCGTTCTTCGGCGCCCTGAAGGCCGGCGCCGTGGTCGGCCCTCTCTTCTCCGCTTTCGGCCCAGACCCCGTCAGAGACCGGCTGGCCGATAGCGGCGCCCGCGTGCTGGTGACCACCCCCGACTTGAAGGTCCGACTGGAGCCCATCCTCGACAGCCTGCCCGATATCAAGCACTACGTCATGGTTAACAAGAACAACCGCTCCTCCTACAACCCGGCGAAGTTGGACTTGAGCTACGAGGAGGTTATGGCAAACGCCTCATCGGATTTCAAGATCGTGGCCCGGAGCAAGGACGACTACTCCATCATGCATTACACTTCCGGCACGACCGGAAAACCCAAAGGTGCGGTCCACGTCCATCAGGCAACTATTCAGCACTATGCCACCGGCAGGTGGGCCCTGGACTTGCAGCAGAATGACCTGTACTGGTGCACCGCCGACCCTGGATGGGTGACGGGCACTTCCTACGGCATGTCAGCCCCCTGGACCAACGGTATCTCTCAGCTCATATATGAAGGCGGGTACAGAGCCAGCACCTGGTACTCTCTTATACAGAAATACAAGGTCACCGTCTGGTACACGGCCCCCACGGCAGTGAGAATGTTGATGAAAGCGGGTGACAGCCTTCCTCAGCAATACGACTTGAGCTCCCTCCGGCACATCTGCAGCGTGGGAGAGCCGCTGAACCCCGAGGCCGTCATCTGGGGAACCAAGGTCTTCAAGCAACCCATCCACGATAACTGGTGGCAGACCGAGACGGGAGCTATTCTGATTGCCAATTACCCTGTCATGGCGGTGCGGCCGGGTTCCATGGGGAGGCCCATCCCGGGTGTTACCGCGTCCATCGTGGATGATACCTTTCAGCCGATGCCCCCCGGGAAAGAGGGACACCTCGCGATAAAACCCCCCTGGCCTTCGATGTTCCGTACCTACTGGGGGAATGAAGCCATGTACCGGTCCAAGTTCAAGAATGGCTGGTACATCACCGGCGACCGTGCCAGGCGGGATGAAGACGGTTATTTCTGGTTCATCGGCCGCGCCGATGATGTTATCAAGTCAGCCGGTCACCTGGTGGGCCCCTTTGAAGTAGAGAGCGCCCTCATCGAGCACCCGGCCGTGGCTGAGGCCGGCGTCATCGGCAAACCCGACCCCATCGCTATGGAGGTGGTTAAAGCCTTCGTCGCCTTGAAAGACGGCTATCAACCGACGGAAGAATTGCGCCGCGAACTGATGCACTTCGCCCGCAAGAAGCTGGCGGCCGCGGTAGCACCCCGAGAGATAGAGTTCGTGGACAAACTACCCAAGACACGGAGCGGCAAGATCATGCGGCGTCTTCTCAAAGCCAGGGAACTGGGACTCCCTGCAGGAGACACTTCCACACTCGAAGACGACTAGGAACCTGTCCGTACAGGATACTTGATGGTATCCTCCCGGAATCAACAGGGAAGGGGCAACCCGGCATGAACTCACAGAAGAGATACTACAATTTCCAGGGCAGAATGCCACGCCTGCTTCTGGACGGCTCAACTCCGGTGGCGCCTCAAGAGAGCCCGCAAACCCACCCCAAGCTCATTACTGATACCACCCTGCGGGACGGAGCCCAGGACCCGCGCTTCGCCCTTTTCCCCAATAAAGCCAAGCTGCGATACTACGATTTGCTCCACCAACTGGACAACGGCACCGGCCGCATAGCAGCCATTGAGGTATTCATCTACCAGCGGCGCGACGTCTGGGTGCTCGAGAAGCTCCTCGAAAGAGGCTATGATTACCCCCAGGTTACCACCTGGGTGCGGGCGACGCCCAAGGACGTGAAGCTGCTGAAGGAAGTCTCCGGAGGCAGGGTCAAGGAAACAGGACTGCTGGCTTCCTCATCCGACCACCACATCTTTGACAAGCTGGGGTTCCGCAGCAAGGAAGAAGCTGCCGACAAATACCTTGCTCCAATTCTGACCGCATGCGAAGAGGGCATCAGGCCGAGGGTCCATCTGGAGGATGTCACCCGGGCGGACATCGAGGGCTGGGTGATACCCTTCATGCAGCGCACCAGCGAGGAGACAAAGGGGCTGGCCTATTTCCGGCTCTGCGATACCATGGGCCTGGGCGTGCCGGACCCATCAGCTGCCCTCCCCTTCGGCTTGCCCCGTCTGGCATCAACCCTCGCCGCCGTAGGAGCGGAACTCGAATTTCACGGCCACAACGACTTTGGCATGGTCACCGCGAACTGCATGGCTGCCTTTCTCTACGGGTGCAAGAGAGTCAACACCACCTTCGGCGGTCTCGGCGAACGCACAGGCAATGCTCCTCTGGAGCAAGTCCTGGCAAACTACATTCGAGTCTTTGGTGACCCGGGCTTCAAGCTGGAAACACTGGCCGAGATCGCCGAGTTGATCGACAAGGATGTAGCCCCGCTACCTGAGAAACAGCCCATCGTCGGACGCAGCATTTTCACTACTCAGGCAGGGCTCCATCAGACGGGCCTCCAACGTCAGACCGAAGCGGAAGGCGGTCTGATTTATTTGCCCTTTGACCCGACCGTCGTAGGAAAAAACAGCGCCGAACTGAACCTCATAGGTGCACTCTCCAGCATGGATGGACTGGTGGCCATCCTGAATAGCCAGGGGGAAAAGACCACCGGGGAGAGCGGGAAGTTCCATGTGGCGAGTAAGACGGTGAAACGCCTCTACGACTTGATTCAGCAATCCTACGATGGCAACTACGATGAGTCACGCAAGGAATTCACCGGCTATCGCACCTCTTTCTATGAGACGGAAGAACTGCTGGAGCTGGCAAGGAAGCTGCAGTCAGAGGAAAGCCGCCAGGAAACGATTCACAAATAGGTAATTGAAGAAGGCGGTAACCACGATGCTGACAAGAGAATCCCTGAGCACCGATGTCCTGGTCATTGGCATGACCGGACCACCGGTACATCATAAATGAACAAAACAAGGGAGGGCGGCACGTTCAGGCCATGCAGACAGTAGAAGTAAATGCAGACGTCCTCATAGTCGGAGGCGGCACCGCCGGTTGTCTGGCCGCCATGAGAGCCAGCGAAACGGGAGCCGACGTAGCGGTGATCGAGAAGGGCGGCAGCATCTCCCGCAGCGGCTCTTGCGCCTCCGGGATGGACCACTACTCCGTCCTGTTGGATGAGGCGCCATGGGATACGACCGAGGGCTACCTGGCATCGCTTTCCGCCGAGAAAGCGAAACCCCAGGACCTGAAGGTGGCGGAGGTGTACGCCCGCAACTCGAAGAAAGTCTTCCAGTACCTGGAGAACATCGGCATGCCGTTCAAGGATAAGGCAACCGGGAGGTACCAGCGCATAGCCGGTCTGGGCGGCAACCACCCTCGTACCGTCAGCTTTGAGGGCGCCGCTTTCAAACCCATCCTGGCCAGACAGGTTCACCGGCTGCAGGCCAGGGTGCTGGAACGTGTAGCCGTTGAGGGCCTGCTAACCGAGTCCGATCGGGTGATTGGAGCGGTGGGATTTCATATCAGGAGCGGCGACTTCTTTGTCATCAAAGCCAAGGCGGTGGTAATAACCACTGGTGGCGCGGTGCGGTTTTACCCGGCGCCTTCGGGTCACAACTTCATCACTCACACGCCCCCGTTCAACACGGGCGACGGTCAAGCCATGGCCTTCAGGGCCGGTGCCGCGCTAACAAACATGGAATTCACCAGCACCTCTGCCGAGCCAAAGGGATTCAGCGCCCCGGGATTGACCGGCTTCGTCAGCTGTGGCGCCAGGCTATTGAATGCCAAGGGCGAATACTTCATGAAGCGCTATCACCCGCTGGCCGAGCATGGTCCGCGTCACCTGCTGGTGAAAGCCATCAAGGTGGAGGCCGACGAGGGAAGAGGGCCCTGTTATTTCGACTGCCGCCACCTCCCACCAAACAAGATAGAGTTTCTGCTCCGCGGCTTCCGCAACGAGAAGGTAACCCTCATAGACCTCTTTGCCACGCAGGGTATAGACCTCACCAGAGATCTGGTGCCGTTCGAGCCTCGGGAATTCGACTGCAACGGTAACGGCATCGTAATCGACGAAACCTGTCGCTCCAGCCTGGAGGGACTTTTCTCTGCCGGCAACTGCTCCAGTGCTTCTCTCGCCCTCCCGGGAGCCTGCACCCTGGGCTACGTCGCCGGCGAGAAGGCAGCCGAGGAGGCAAGCCGAGTTAACTCGACAGTCGCGGCGGCCTTCACCCGACGGAGATTGAGGATGACCTCAGGCAAGTGATGCATGAGTTCGTTGGGTTCGAGAGGAACGCAGAGGGGCTCCGCACCGCGCTGGAGCGTCTGAACGGCCTCCGGGAAAAGAGTCGGGATGCAGGGGCGCTGAGGAGAGCCTCCACGCAGGCCACGCCGTGGGACACCACAAGCTATCGCGCGGCAGACAAGAAGCAGAAGAGTGACTTCATCCTCATGACCGCTTCGGGAGACAAGGACGCCGCCCTCGGCCCGCCCTCGGACTGGTAGTACCGGGAGGTTCCGGCCACAAACTAGCTTCACATGGCTTTCTGTCATTGCGAGCGAAGCGAAACAATCTCAATAGCGCTGTGGGGAGATTGCTTCGGGGCTTCGCCCCTCGCAATGACAGCCTGCCGGCAGCTATTTTCGTACTGATGGTTGAGAAGGTGTTCTTCGACTGTGGCCAGCTAGAGCTCGAAGGTATGCTCTACATACCCCCTCAACATGGGCCGTGGCAAGGAGTAGTGATATGCCACCCTCATCCACTCTACGGTGGTGACATGCACAATAACGTCGTCATGACCATTTGCGAGGCGCTGGTCAAGGAATCCATTGCCAGCCTTCGCTTCAATTTCAGAGGCGTTGGCCGGAGCGAGGGGACATTCGCTGATGGCATCGGAGAGCAAGAGGATGTCCTGGCAGCGCTAGCCTTCCTGTCATCGATAGTGGACGGCCAGAGATTGGGGCTAGTCGGTTACTCTTTTGGCGCTGACGTGGCGGCATCCGCTGCTCCAAAGAGCCCTGCGAAGGCGCTGGCCTGTGTTTCGCCTCTGGGGAGACTGGACGGTCTGCGAGGCTTTGCCGGGCCAAAGCTATTCATCGCCGGGGCCGAAGATTCCCTCGTATCCACCTCGCTAATGGAACAGAGCGCACGAGAATTGCCATCTCCATCAGAGATAGAGATAATCCCCGGCGCCGACCACTTCTGGTGGGGATATGAAAGTGTCCTTGCACGGAAGATAGCGCAGTTTCTGGCCGGGAATCTCTAGGGATAGCTGGCTGCGGCTCTCAAATGCCGGCAGCACACCCGGGAGCCCGTACCATGAGAATAGGAACACAGACCGAACGCAGGATCCGGTCCGCAACGCTCCCCCACATCCAGCGGCCCACGCCGGAACGCCCGTGAGTGGCGATAACAATGAGGTCGCACCCGTTCTTCTGAACGTAGTCTGCGATCATGTCCGCGGCTCTGCCACCAGTGAGTACCTCCCCTTGAACAACCACGGCGTTGTACTTCAGCTTGTTCACCACCTGCTTGATGTAGTTGTCGGCATCCGCTTTCTGCTCCGCCTCCAGTCGGTTCCACTCCTCCGCACTCAGCTGGAAATCGGCGCCGGTAACGAGCACCTGTAGAGGCTCAGCCACCCGGACGAAAACCACTTTCTTCGCCTGGCATCCCTGGGCAATAGCTTCCACATGGGGAAGCACGCACTCAGCAAGCTTCGAACCGTCCAGGGGAACGAGAACCTTCTGATACATTATTACCTCCTCGCAAGAGCCCCAGGCTGCCCTGTGTTGCTCGTTGATTTGCTTAGAGGATACATCTTACCTTCGAAACAGTCAATGTCGATTCCGGACCAGCAGAAAAGGCGGGAGCGCCAGGGGAGGCCACTAATAAAAAAGACCCGGAGTCCCGATAGTATCGGGACTCCGGGTCTTCGTGTCAAAACCGGCTTGCTATCTGGTTACCTTGGCTTTACGGTAGCAATCGCTACAATACACCGGTCTTCCGCTTCGCGGTTCGAAGGGCACTTCGGTGTCCTTGCCGCACTGGGCGCACTTCACAGGATACATCTGCCGCTGGGCCGTCTGGCCGTAGCCCCCGGTCCCACCGCGCTCTGTCTTCCTGGCCTGGCGACATGCCGGGCAACGCTTGGGCTCATTGGTATAGCCCTTAGACCTGAAAAATTCCTGGTCTTCAGCGCTGAAGGTAAAAGTTGCGCTACAATCGGAACACTGGAGAGACTTGTCCTCGCTCATTTAGATGACCTCCTCTCTTTAATATTCCAGTTAGAGTTCGGTCACCTGATACTTGATAAATCTGAGGATTTTCGGAAGTTCATGATAACCCAAACCTCAACCGTTGAAAGTATTATACTACTGTAACAGACTCTCTGCAACTGTTGCAAGAGCATTGCGAATTAGCTACTATGGAGCACAGCAGATGAGATACGCCAGACATTTTGGAAGACGGACGAAGATAGTCTGCACCATAGGCCCTGCTACCGGCTCAGACACCGCCATTGAGCGACTGATCAAGGCAGGTATGGACGTGGCCAGGCTCAACCTGGCCCACGGCAGCTACGGTGAGCACAGCGGCTACATTGATGCCACTAGAAAGGCAGCTCAACGCCTGTCAATACCAGTGGCTATCGTGATGGACCTCCCAGGGCCGAAATACCGGACCGGGGCCATGCGCACCGACTCCGTTGTGCTGAAGAGGGGGGCCCAACTCACCCTTACCACCAAGCAACTCGTAGGTAACGAGAGTGTAGTGCCGGTCAAGTATCCATCCTTCACTCGGGACACGGAAGTCGGAGGCACAGTCCTGCTCGGAGACGGGGCGATAGAACTCCGGGTCCAAAGCATTCGCGGCAGTGAAGTCACGTGCAAGGTTGTCATTGGCGGTGTGCTCACCGCAGGCCGGGGCATAGTTATCCCGGGGATGCGCCCTGCCGGCCACTTCGTCAACAGCCGGTTGCGCGAGCACATCGAGTTTGCCATTCGGCAGAAGCCTGACTATGTAGCCATCTCCTTTGTCAGCCGGCCGGAGGATGTAGAGGAAACGAGAGCCGCCCTGCATCAGGCGGGCCGCGATATTCCCATCATTGCCAAGATAGAGCGAAGGCAGGCAGTGACTAGTTTCGACCGGATACTGGCAGCCAGCGATGGCATCATGGTCGCTCGCGGAGACCTGGGTCTAGACATACCCCTCGAGCAGGTACCTCTGGCGCAGAAAGAGATTATCCGGAAAAGCAATGAGGCGGGCAAGCCAGTGATAACGGCTACTCAGATGCTGGAATCAATGATCAATTCACCACGTCCGACCCGGGCTGAGGTCACCGATGTCGCCAACGCCATTTTCGATGGCACCGATGCCGTCATGCTTTCGGCTGAGACATCCATCGGCAAATTCCCGCTGGCCGCGGCGAGGATGATGAGCCGGGTCGCCAGAGCAACAGAACACCGCCTGCCCTACGAGGCACTGCTAACTCAAAAGGCTGCCTGGCCCAAGCTTGAGACGGGTGAGATGATAAGCTACGACGCCTGCCATACCGCCCACCGCCTCGGAGCCGTGGCTATCGTCGCCTTCACGCAGTCCGGCAGCACCGCGCGGCGCGTATCAAAGTACCGCCCGAAGGTCCCTATCTTAGCCATCACCCCCAACGGTACGGTGTTCGGTGGGCTGGTCCTGTGCTGGGGCGTCCAGCCCGTGGAGATAGCCGGCCCAGCCTCGGTAGATGAGCTATTCGCTCTGGGAGCCAGAGTTTCCAAAGAACTGGGCCTGGCGAAGCCTGGAGACCTCATAGTAATCACCGGTGGCATTCCCCTGGGAATGTCCGGCACCACTAACCTGCTCAAGGTCCATAAAATCGAATAAGAGTGTTTGGTTGTTCTGAGTGTCGCCTACACGCCCCTCTTGTCGCCCCACAACAGGATGTGGAGCCTGGTGGAGAAAAGGTAACCCCGCGCTTTGCAGATTTCGGCCAGCCACCTGCTCTTGTCCAGCAGAACCTGCCTGGTCCGGGCTTGAGGCATTAAAAGGACCCTCTCCACAGGCAAGTGGTACTTCCGTACAATACCATCGACCTCTTCGAGATCATCTTCGTTCTGTATAACGTACTTGAACTGGCAGGAAGGCAATTGTCCGAAGAGGTTGTAGCATGCCGGCGCTTCTCTTAATACCCGCGGATTCCCGGAATTCTCCAGTTTCGGTGACACACTCCAATGGTCCACCAGACCCGGCGACACCTTGTCTGGCAAGACCGTGCCGTTGGTTTCCATCTCGATATAGAACCCACCATTCTTCAGACGCTTCAAGAGGAGGATAAGACGGCGTTGCTGGAGCATCGGCTCTCCGCCGGTGACGACCAGGTACTTGCAGCCAAAGCCCAGGACCTCCCTCTCCACCTCCACCGATGCCATCTCCAGTATCTGGTCCCCAGGGTCGTATCTCTCCCAATCCCAGGTGTACTTAGTGTCGCACCAGACACAGGCCAGGTTGCAGCGGGCGAGCCTCAGGAAGACGGCCGGCCTTCCCGTGTTGATCCCTTCCCCCTGGATGGAATGGAATATCTCCGGACGGCCGTCCGGCTTCCTACTTACCTCCAGGAATCCTTCCATCCCTTCCCAACCTCGCGATCAAGGGGTCTTCGTAACCGGCCTCGGAGAATCCCTTCGCTCTCAGGATGCAGCTATCACACTTCCCACAGGGGACCTCGCCACCTTCGTAGCAGCTCCACGTATGTTCCAGGGGAACGCCCATCTCCATAGCCATTTTCACTATCTCGGCCTTCGTCTTGAGTATTATCGGTGTCTGGATGACTATCGGTCTCCCGTACTCCGTCCCCAGCTTGCTTCCCAGGAACAACGCCTTGCTCATCTGTTCATAGTATTCCGGCCTGCAATCGGGATATCCGCTGTAGTCGATGGCATTGGCAGCTATGAAAACAGAGGCCTCAACCTCTTCAGGATTGACTTGCTCTCTTTCGATCAAATCAAGTGCCCGGCTCTCCAGAAAAGCTGCGGCCGTTGTAATGAAGAACGTATTCCTGAGTGGGACATAGGTTATGGGAACCTTTGCCGCCATGTCATCGATGTCCCTTTCCCTCGGGACATCGAAAGCCTCCGGCCCCGTCAGCGCTGAGTACCAAGCCAGTCTCTTGAAGAAGGAGACATCGATAACTTCCTGCCGGATTCCCAGGCATTTTGCCACTTTCTTTGCTGCGTCAACCTCTTTGCTGTGTTTTTGTCCGTAGCGAAGGGTTATCGCCGTCAGCTCGAACCCAGCCTTTTGCGCCTGCGCCGCGACGGTGGTGGAGTCGAGCCCTCCGGATAGCAATATGACGCCGATCCTTCTCATCAACCCTTACCACTTCCTTTGTCTGAAGGCTTCGTACATCGCCAGCGCCGCAGCGATGGAGGCATTAAGCGAGGTAAGCCTCCCGAGCATCGGGATCGACGCCAGAGAGTCGCACCTCTGCTTGACCAAATCCGACAGCCCCGAGCCCTCGCTACCAATCACGATCGCCGTCGGCAACTTGAAATCCACCTTGTTGTAAGGAATATCGCCAGCCCGGTCTATGCCAATGGCCCAGACGCCCGCTTTCTTCAGCCCCACTATCGTCTGAGAGATGTTGGAGACCCGCGCCACCGGCACGTACTCGACAGCACCGGCCGACGCCTTGGCCACTACTGCGGTGAGCCCGACCGCCCTCCTTGAGCGGATGACCACACCATGAGTACCGCTCGCCTCCGCCGTCCTGAGAATCGCTCCCAGGTTATGGGGGTCTTCGATACCGTCCAGGATACAGTAGAGGGGAGCTTCCCCTTTTTCACTGGAGATGGCGAGCAAGTCATCCAGCCCGACATACTCCTTGACCGAGGCGTAGGCAACGACCCCCTGGTGAGAGGAAGCCGCTGTCAACCCGTCGAGAAACCGCCTCTCC
>JAENJB010000060.1 GCA_016844565.1 Dehalococcoidia bacterium | reverse complement strand
CCCACCCCACCGAAGATGAGGTGCGTAAAGCCATCGCTGGCAACCTCTGCCGCTGCACCGGCTACGTCAAGATCGTCGAGGCCATCCTGGCCACCGCCGGTTGAGCGTGCGCTGCGGCATTCCACCAGAAGAGGACCAGCGCTGCTCACGGGGACGGTGAATTGGAATTGGGAAGCACCCCAAAAGGAGGAACGTGGCTGACGATCTGAGAGACTGGTTGAAGAAGGTTGAAGAGCGGGAGGAGTTGAGGAGGCTTGACGGGGCTGACTGGAACCTGGAAATCGGCTGCACCACCACACTCAACTGGAAGAAGCGGGGCCCTGCGCTTCTCTTCGATAAGATCAAAGGCTATCCGCCGGGCTTCCGTGTGCTTACCTGCTCCCTGCTCACCCCCAGCCGCATAGCCCTCGCCTTCGGGCTATCTCCCGATAGCTCGGACAAGCAAATACTGGAAGAGTTGCGTCCCATGGTTCCCCAGTGGGAAGCCAGGCTCGATAAGTTCCCTCCAAAGACGGTGAAGACTGGCCCTATCCTGGAAAACGTCCTCTCCGGAAAGGATGTGGATCTCTTTCGTTTTCCCGTTCCCCTCTGGCATGAGAAAGATGGTGGCAGGTACATAGGCACGGGTGACGCTTTCATCACCATGGACCCGGAGAATGGAGCAGTAAATCTCGGCGCCTACAGGGTAATGATTTGCGACTCCAGGACGGTCACTTTTCACATTCAGCCCACCCATGACGGCCATGTTCATATAGCGAAATACCACGCTAAGGGGAAACCCTGTCCGGTGGCCATTTCCGTAGGGCAGCACCCTCTCATCTTCGGGGTAGCCGGCCGGAGGGTTGCCGAAGGCATGGAATACCGCTACGTCGGCGCTATGAGAGGGGAACCGGTGGAGGTCATCGAAGAGGAGGTGACCGGGCTTCCGATTCCGGCGGACAGTGAAATAGTTATCGTCGGCTGGTGCCCCCCGGGGAAGACGCGAACGGAGGGGCCTTTTGCCGAGGGCACAGGCTACTACGGAGGCGCCGAGGAAAGGTCCATTATGGAGGTGGAGAGGATTTACTACCGGAACAATCCCATCCTCATGGGTTCTCTCACTGACAGGGGGCATACCGACCACAGCCTCTTCGGCAAACTGCTGGGGAGCCTGGTGCTGGAGAATCGGCTCAAAAGGTGCGGAGTCCGTCAGGTCAAGGGCGTGTTCGAGCATGAAATCACACAGAATTACTTCGCCACGGTGGCCATAAAGCAGCAGTATGTAGGCCATGCCAAGCAGGCCGGCCTTCAACTAGCGTCTCTGCTCGATGGAGGCCGCTTTGTCATCGTGGTGGATGAGGATGTGGATATCACCAGCCTGGAGGAAGTGATATGGGCGGTCTGTACTCGAGCCAATCCTCTGAAGGATATTGACATCATCTCCGGACTGCCGGCGAGCGACATCGATCCTATCTTTCGCAAGGGTGAGACGGAGCGCACTGGCTCGAAGGTGGTCATCACGGCGTGCCGTCCTTATAGCTGGATGAATGAATTCCCCGAGGTAATAAAGTTCAATCCCGAGCTGATCAAAGGAATGAAGGAGAAGTGGGCAGGCATTCTGGAACTATGAGCTGCGGTGCATATTCGTCTTGGAACTGCAGTTCCCCGCACCTTGAGAAACAGAACTTGAAGGAGGGCCCTGCATGACTGAGCTTTCAGTAGTAGGGAAGAGCATCCCACGCATTGATGGCCGGGAGAAGGTCACCGGCGAAACCAGGTTCAGTGCTGATTTGCAGCTACCGGGAATGCTTCACGGAAAGTTGCTGAGAAGCTCCCACCCACATGCTCGAATCGTCGCCATTGATACATCGCGTGCGGAACAGCTCCCCGGGGTGAAAGCCGTCGTGACCGGGAGGGACGCTCCCCCGGGAAAGTTCGGTTTCTACAACAGGGGGCGTGATGTCTTTGCTCGAGAGACGGTGCGCTACATAGGAGAACCGCTGGCTGCCATAGCAGCGGAGAGCACAGACTTAGCTGAGGAGGCCGCCGCACTAATCAAGATCCGCTTTGAAGAATTGCCGGCCGTCTTTGACCCTGAGGAGGCCCTGAAGCCTAACCCAACGGTCATAGTCCATTCTGACCTCAGTGAGTACGGTGGCCATTCTGTGCCCGGCGCCGGCTGGGGAGTGCTCTTCGATCCGGAACTGCCCAACGTCTATTTTCACCGCAAGATCCGCCACGGTGACACAGCCAGAGGTTTTGCCGGGGTTGACCTGACCCTGGAGAACAGATTTGCGGCGCCGAGAATGCACCACGGCGTCCTCGAACCCCACAACTGTGTTGTGAGGCCGGAAGCTGACGGTGGGCTGACCATCTGGGCAACCACCACACGGCTATACGTGCCACGTGCGGAACTGAGCTCACTCCTGAAGATACCCATTTCAAAGATAAGGGTGATTGCACCTCTCATCGGTGGTAGCTTTGGCGCCAGGAATCATCAGGAGCTGCTGCTTGCCCAGGCGGCTATGCTGGCCATCAAGAGCGGAAGGCCAGTGAAAGTGACACTCAGTCGCGAAGAGTGCTTTCTGGACAACATGACGCGCGAACCGACCGTAATTTACATCAAAGACGGGGTGAAGAAGGACGGGACGTTGGTTGCCAGGGAAATGAAGATCATCATCAATGGCGGCGCCCATGGCTCCAGCGCCCTTCCCTGCACCAGGAATATGCCATTCACTGCCACCGGCGTCTACCGGGTGCCTCACTTCAGTCTGGATGCCTACGGCGTGGCCACGAACGAGCCCCCCATCGGCTCCTTCGCTGGCTTTGGTAACATGCAGGTCAGCTATGCCATAGAGTCTCAGATGGATATGCTGGCGGAGAGGCTGGGACTGGACCAGCTGGAGATAAGAAGGAAGAACCTATTAAGGGAAGGGGAAGAGGACGTTTGTGGACAGACAATACACAGCATAGGAATACGGGAATGTTTGGACAGAGCCGCTGAAGCCGTGGAATGGGAGAAGCCGATTGGCCTGGAGAGAGGACCCTGGCGAAGAGGGAAAGGGATAGGACTTGGCTGCAAGCACAGTGCCGGTGGGGTCACTTCGGTAGCCTCGGTCAAGGTCCACGAGGATGCCACGATTGAGGTGCGCCACAGCGCCCACGACCAGGGCCAGGGGGTGAATACCGTCATGGCTCAGTTGGCAGCAGAGGCTTTCAAGACCTCTGCTGATAAGGTCAAGGTAGTGCACACTGATTCGGCGGTGACTCCCTACGAGTTCGGCACGGTCTCCAGCCGGTCGACTCATCAGACCGGCGTGGCTTTGCTGAAGGCCTGCGCTGATGCCAGGCGGAAGCTGTTCGCTCACGCATCGGCTAGGCTCGGCATTCCCGCCGACGGTCTTGATATTGGAGACGGGCGAGTCTTCGTGAAAGGGGTGCCTGAGAGAGCAATAAGAGTGAGTGAGCTTTTCACTCCTCTGGGCTATTTGACCAGCGGAGGTGAACTGGTCGGTTGGGGAGTCCACACCGTGGTCATAAGTCAAGAAGACATGCAGACCGGCCAGGGCAAGAGGATAATCGATGGCTACGGATATGGTGCCAATGCGGTAGAGGTGGCCGTCAACGTGGAGACGGGAGAGGTGAAAGTGCTGCAGGTGGCCGGATACTTCGATATGGGACAGGCGATAAACCCGAAGATGTGTGAGTCGCAGATGGAGATGGGCGTTGGGTTCGGAATAGGCTGCGCCCTTTTCGAGGAAATCGTTATCGAGGACGGCAAGATCGTCAACCCGGATTTTGTGGATTACAAGGTGCCCTCAGCGGAAGACCTGCCGCTGATGTCAAAAGTGAAGTCCGGCATAGCGGCGGCGCCGGACAGGGACGGACCTTTTGGAGCCAAGGGATTCGGAGAAGTACCCCTGGCCCCATTGGCGGCTGCCATCGGCAATGCCCTGCATAACGCAGCCGGTATACGGCTGATGGACATACCGCTAACAAGGGAGAAAGTGCTTAAAGCCCTGAAGGGTCGCTGAGGTACGGTCAGTCCGGCCCGGTGGCACACAGATTTAGGACCAGGAAAGGGGTCTGAAATGGCATACAAAGACCTGCGTGATTGGCTGAAGCAAGCAGAGGAGTTAGGTGAGGTAGTGCGCCTGGAAGGCATTCACTGGGAGCTCGAGGCGAGCGCAGCTGCAACCATGACCAACAAAGTGATTGTGTTCGACAAAGTACCCGGGTATCCGCCGGGACATCGTCTGGTCACAAACCTGGCCAAGACAACACTGAAGCGGTTCTTTCTCACCTCTGGCTGGAGTACAGAGGCGAGAGGACTGGCGCTGACTAAGGCCTGGATGGAGAGGATGCGGGAATTCAAGCCCTGCCCCCCTAAGACGGTGGAGGGTGGTCCCGTCATGGAAAACATTCAAACGGGGAAAGATGTGGACCTCTTCAAGTTCCCGGTCCCGCGCGGGCATGAGAAGGAAGGAGGCCGCTATATCGGCTCGGCCGACTGCGTTATCGTCCGTGACCCCGACACAGGAAGGGTCAATCTTGGCACCTACCGGATGCAGGTGCATGACCGCTCGACCGTCGGCATAAACTTCCAGGAAAGCAAGGACGCCCGAATAATCATGGACAAGTATCACCAGCAGGGGAAACCCTGTCCGGTGGTGGCCCTCGTAGGCGTGGACCCGGCACTCTTCAAGACAGCCACCTCCCATCTCGTCAATGTAGGCGGGCTGGAAGACCTGGATTTCGTCGGTTGGCTCAAAGGACAGCCCGAGGAGGTCTTCGCTGGAAAGTATACCGGCCTGCCTATTCCGGCCCATGCGGAGATAGCCCTGGAAGGGGAGATACCGGTGGGAAAGACGAGGCCGGAGGGGCCCTTCACGGAGTGGTGCGGCATGAGCTTGAAGAAGGACCTGCCCTTCATAGAGGTCAAAACAGTCTATCACCGCGATAATCCCATCCTGACAGTAACCCTGGGGCGGGAAGTGAAACCTCCTGGGCCGGAGGGTCTCCGGATGGAGTTCCATTCTTCCGCTATCATCTGGGACGAGATGGAGAAGGCTGGTGTGCGGGGGATAAGGGGAGTGGCGCGGTACGGGACGAGATTGACGGTAGTATCTTTACATAATCTCTACGCCGGTCATTCCAGGCAAGCGGGGTTGGTGGCCTCCCAGGTGCATGCCGGCGCTAACTCCACCTCTTACGTGATAGTGGTGGACGCGGACATCGACCCGACGGATATTCAAGCAGTGGTCTGGGCAATGGTGAACAGGGTCGAGCCGAAGCGCGCCATACAGATGCTGGAGTACTGCTGCACCGATCACCTGGGCATCATGAGCCCGGAGGCTGAGCAGAAACAGGAGCCTCCGCTGAGAAAAGGCGGCTTCTATGTGTCGCGAGCCATCATTGACACCTGCCGGCCGGTAGAATGGGACCCGGCATGGCATCAGGATGTGGTCATTAGTCAGGAGTTGAAGGAGAAGGTCAGGCAGAAGTGTGGCGCGCTCCTGTCTGACGAAGGGAGCGCTGCGAAGCTGCCCAGGAAACGCTGAATCGGGTCAATAACGGAGGGGAGATGCGAAGACAGGAAAAGACGGCTGACCATTAGCATCAGAAAACATACGCGGCTCGGCGCACGGATAGATTAGGGAGGAATAGATATGAACAAATTAGCTTACACGACACTTGGCCTGGTTCTCATTCTGGTCATGGCACTCGGCGCTTGCGCTGCTCCACAGACGCCTTCACCGGCACCGACTCCCCAGGCACCAGCGATCGAAAGACCCACCCCTACTACACCTCAGTTGACCTCTGAGCAGCAGCTCATCGAGGCAGCGAAGAAAGAGGGGGAAGTAACGCTGTGGACCTTCTCCTTCGACCCTCCTGGGCTAGCGGTGATAAGAGCGTTCCAGGACAAGTACCCGTTCCTGAAGTGGAAGTACTTTGATGGCGACCATCCTGAGATCCTGGCGAAAATGAGCGAAGAGAGAAAGGCCGGGCGACGAAGCGTAGACGTGGTCATCCTCAACTCCGATTCCCTGGCGGAACTCAAGGACGGCGGTTTCCTACAGGAGTACGACTGGAGCAACACACAGGGCTGGAAGGCCCAGCCCAGCAACAAATTCTGGGCCAATATCATGGTCAGCATCCGGTTCCCCGTGTACAACACCAACGTGGTGTCTCCTGCCGAAGCCCCCAAGATCTGGGATGACCTGAAGAACTCGAGGTGGAGGGGCAACTCCCTTATCACCGTTTCGGCGCGGGCTTTCCCCACGGAGTTTGCCTACATCATGGGTGATGGCAAGTCACTGAACTGGGAGAAAGCCGAGTCCTTCTGGACCGAGGTGGTGAATAACACCCGGCCCAGGATCCTCTCCGGCTTTAGCGGGCCGACGGAGTTGTTGGCGGCCGGCGAGGGGAGGATTCTGCTCCTGAACAGTGTCAACACCGCCCTTAACTTCATCCTTCGAGGTGCCCCCATCGGTATCGGGAGGGTGGAAAAGACCTCCGGCTCCACCCAGGGGATAGCGCTGGTTAAGGACGCCCCCCATCCCAACGCCGCAAAGCTGCTGGCAAACTTCTTGACCTCCGCGGAGGGCCACGTGCTCTACATGAATCTCGCCCAGCAACAAATCAGTCTTGCCCCCTTCGGGGACAGCAGGGTCAAGTCCAATCAGATGGTGGCTGCCGCCGGTATCGACTGGACACCGTTGCCTGTGGAGCTGATCACGGCGGAGAACAGGCTGAGGGCGACTACCTTCTGGAACAAGTTGCTGGAGAGGCGTGGGTGATTGAGCCAGGAAAGGATATCGAATAGTAGAAGAGGAGGAGAGATAAGATGAACAGGGTAGCTTACTGGATTCTCAGTCTGTTTCTGGTGCTGGGTTT
>JAENJB010000208.1 GCA_016844565.1 Dehalococcoidia bacterium | reverse complement strand
CGAACGGGCAGCCATCATTCTGGGACGGCCCCGGTGGAGGATACGTGAACAGCGCAATCCGAGCTCTTCGCATCGCGGTGGGGCAGTGAGCACATGAAGAGTGGTACCATCATTGCCGTGATACTCGCTCTCCTGCTCCTGACTACGGCATCCTTGGCCTGTGAGGTCAATGTCGACCTCGCGATCGAGAACCAGACCGAAGAGGTCCTGACCATCTATTGGCTCGACAACAAGCTAGGCAGTGTTGAACCGGGCAGGCAGATTGTAAAGAGAGGAATCCCGAGCAATATCGGACGTCAGCTCATAGTAGCTAAGAACGCCCAGGGCGAAACCGTATTCTCAAAGAAACTCCTGTTCCTGGAGATGGAGCGCACGGATAACGGCTACAAAGTGGTCATCCGGTCTTCGGAAGGTCCGTAGTTGTTCCCTAATCCTCAAAGCTGGCAATCCTAGCCCTTCTCAGCTAGAATGAAGCCATATTAGCTACGGAGGTGCCCATGCTACGAGCCGGGTCGCCCCAGGCCTCATTCTACGGGAGCTACCTCTATGACCGCATCATCCCGCACGACCACCTGCTCCGAAAGATCAACCAGGTGGTCGATTTCTACTTTGTTCAGGACTTGGTCAGAGACAGGTACCCCCTCGGCTTCGGCAGGCCGGCGGAGGACCCGGAGTTCATGCTCAGGCTGTGCCTGCTCCAGTACCTCTACGGGGACTCGGACAGACAGGTGATAGAGAACGCCCGGGTGAACCTGGCCTACAAGTACTTCCTGGGCCTGGCCGTGGATGAGGAGGTTCCCGACGACACCACCATCTCCTACTTCAGAGCCAAACGCCTTGGTGAGGACAAGTTCAAGCAGGTCTTGAACTCGAATAGCGTTCTTCCCAGAAGGGCATCAATCCGCCCACGTACCTCTGGAACCTGATTTTCAAAGTCAATCTCCGAGCTGCTGGCACCAAGCCCGCTCACCAGCAACTCGTAGACGAGAGAGCGCACTTTCTCATGCTGGGGGCGAGAGGCCAACTCGTGGACGATTTCGCGCAGACGATCTGAAGATAAAGACATCACCGATTGAGGTAAGATGGATAAAACGTACACCAAAGTCGGATAAGATAGAGCGACGGAGGTGTCAGAGTGAAAGGTATCCCGCGAGGAAGGTACACGAAGGAATTTCGTCAGGAAGCAGTGAAACTGGTAACGGAGGAGAAGTTGTCGTGGCAGGAGGCAGGCCGCCGGTTGTCACTGGCGCCATCGACGATAGGAAACTGGGTGAAGGCCGATAAAGCCGGCAAGCTGGGAGAGATCGGTAAGACGTATCGACCACTGACTGAAGTCGAGATGGACTTGGCCAGGACCAGGAAAGAGCTGGCGGAAGTGAAGATGGAGCGGGACATCCTAAAAAAAGCAGCCGCGTACTTTGCCAGGGAGTCGCTGCCCGGTACGCGATGATGTACGCACTGCGACTCCAATACCCGCCGCCGCTGACGGGGCGGATGATGAGCGTATCGGCCAGCGGATACTATGCCTGGGTGGACCGGCCGTTGTCGAAGAGAGCCCGAGAGGAAATGCGTTTGGAGCTTGAGATCAAGGCGGCCGATAAGCGGACCAGACAGACCTACGGTCCGGAGCGGTTGCAGTGCGATCTGGCGGAGAACGGCATCCGGGTGGGCATTTGCCGCATCAGGCGCATCCGAAAAAAGCTCGGCATCCGCTGCAAGCAGAAGCGGAAATTTAGAGCTACCACTGACTCCAAGCACCAGCTGCCGGTAGCCGAGAATGCACTGGGTCAGCGGTTCAAGGTTGCGGGACGGAATACAGTATGGGTGAGTGACATCACCTACGTACCGACTGATGAAGGCTGGCTGTACTTGGCAGGGCATAAGGACCTCTTTAACGGCGAGATCGTGGGCTATGCGATGGGAGAGCGCTTGACCAGGAACCTGGTTAGCCAGTCCTTGTTTCGAGCTGTGGCCGCCAAGCATCCCGCCAAGGGGCTGATGCACCACTCTGATCGCGGCAGTCAATATTGCTCTCACGAGTACAGACAGCTACTGGACCAGTTCGACCTGCAAGTGTCTATGAGCGGGACAGGGAACTGTTTCGACAACGCGCCAATGGAGAGTTTCTGGGGAACACTCAAACAGGAACTGGTGCATCACCGCCACTACACGACCAGACAGGAAGCGATTCGAGACATTCCCCGGCGGCCTATGCACAAAGATTCTATGCCGGACAACTGGCTGAGATAAGACTGGCAGCATGAAAGGTTTGGTGTACATTATTGACATCCGACCTCACCCACCTGGTGCCGTGGGGCAAGATGATGCAGCTGAAAGTCACCCTAGACACAAATGTTGTGATTGAAGGTATGGGAGGCAACAAAGCGTCGGTGGTCGCGTGTCTGCGGAAATTGGCCGAGGCGGGAAGAATCGACATTGCACTGACAAGCAGGGTTGTTGCTGATAAAGACAGAGACAGTGACAATAATCGGAGGGAGACTCACCTTAGGGAGTTCGAGCGATACCCGACGATTCCAACCTTGGGACGGTACGGGCTCTCGCGGTACGATGTGGACTTCTATGTGTAGTGGATGACTTTGAAGATATTGCAGGCCTTGCAAGGCAGCTAGAGCAGACCATTTTCGGGAAGGTTCGTCCCGAT
>JAENJB010000059.1 GCA_016844565.1 Dehalococcoidia bacterium | reverse complement strand
TCCTTGAGTCAGGCCCGTCAAAAACAGCATGAACGTAATACAACTAGAGACCAGGTTTTTGGTCAATATCTACGGGCTTTTACACAAGGAGGCAGCGACGAAACAGCTCCGTGGAGAAAGTTGTTCCGGGACACTCAAGTAGCTGAAATAGAACTGCAAATGGCGAGCCAGGCGCGAGACCAAGCGGTGATAGCCTACAAACAACTCTTTAGAAACTATTTGAATGTTGATATGGACAGCATTCCTCAAATAATACCCGAAGAGCAAACTCCAGAGCTACTTTTCAAGGTATTGAGACCATCTATTACCATCACTGACCGGCTACGACAAGAACTTATCGAAACACTGCGGACTGCCTGGGCAGCAATACAACAGACAGAAATAGCTATATTGAAATCGGAAACGTCGGTCCAGGAGGCAGACCTCTCCATACAGGAAGCAAAAGAAGGGATGCGCCAGGTTCAAAATAACCTTAACGACCTGACAACGAAAACAAACCTCAAACGTTTGGAGGCCCAGGAGCAAACGGCGCTCGTCCAGCAGCAACAGGTACAGGATAAGCTAAAGAAAAGCCGTGAGGATTATCAAAAGGTTATAGAAGATTACCTGGATATACCTCCTCAGGGGAAATTTATTGACCAACCGCCTGTAACGCTCCTTCAGAGCAGCCTACCGGAAGATAAGCCGGGTTTCCGCAAGTATCTAAAGGATGTTACCCTTGAAGGTCAGGGACCATGGGGGCAACTCCAGCAAGCCCGCGAGCAGTCGGGGATTATTGAAAGAGCATTAAAGAAAGCTAAAGAAGACCTGGATGATGCAAAAAAGGGGCCGAACCCACTGGTTGTGGCTTTAAAGGAAAGCGAGGTTGTCCAGGCCAGGAAACAATACGAGGACGCTCAACGTAAACTTAATCTGTCCACCGTCAAAGCGCCGTTTGATGGAATTGTCACCAGGGTTCTAGTGGACCCTGGCGATTATATCGAGGATCATAAAACGCTATTAGAAATAATAAATCCGGATAAAGTGGAGATAGAGGCGATCCTCGACGAACTGGATGTGGTCCGTTTGTCACCGGGGATGACAGTGAAAGTGAAGCTGGATGCATATCCGGATAAACAGCTAGCCGGCAGTATCATTTCGATAGAGCCCCTATCTCAGACTTCCGGGTTTGCAGTCCAGTACCGCGCCCGGGTAAAATTCGAGGCCAGCCCGACGCTTGCTCTGTATGAGAATATGAGCGCCCACCTTAGCTTCGAATCGGCGGATAAGGCGACACCACGATAAAATTCCTCATTAAATTGACCGGAATGCAACGAATTATTAGCGAATTTAGATTTATAGTGGTGTTTACAGCCGCCTTCACCTTCTCCTCTTTTTTATTCAGTTTCCTATCATGGGGGCAGGCTATCCCCAAATCTCCCGGCATACCGCAACTCGAAAGTGATTTCACAGGTCTTTTAGTTCATATGGGTATACACGCAGCCCTGGGCGCCCTGGCGGCGCTGCCTACCCGAAGAGCCTCTTTTATCCTGACTGTATCGCTTTGTGCCATGTTGATTGATGTGGATCATACAGGTTCCTTTCTTGGCTTGCCTATGGAGGGCAGGGCTAACCACTCGGTACTATTTGCGCTGGTGGCCCCGCTAATAATATCCACGCTGTCATATAAAGGTTTTTTGGGTAAGAATATTACGCCTATGGTTGGGGGTTCCCTCGCCTTAGCTTCGGTTTTGGCTCACGTAGCTTTCGATATCATCAGCGGCGACCCGGATATTCCAATTTGGTCGCCGTTTACTGCAATACCTGTAACCATACCTTACTTCGTAGGGATATTGCTTGAAATATTCGCGTTTTTCATAGTATGGCTGACGATAAAAAGGTTGAATCGAGAAGGTGGAGCGAAAGAGATAATTACATAATTTTATGGCAGCAATAAGCTGTGAGTATATTCACCAAGCAAGAGAAATATCTACCTCCAGCTTAAAAACGAGATATAGAGCATTTTCAGGTACATACCTCTCGCCATAGCCCTTAAAGCAGTCTCACCGTTGGATACCCTATTGAGGAGCATATAGTTTGTCTGTGAATCAAACGGGCCGATGCCCTTCAACCCCACAAGTAAATCGAGATTTCCTATTTTTTTAACCGCATGATTTATCTGGATATAAGCTGCATTACTGGACCAAAACCGGACAGGTGGATAATAGATCGTCATGCCCAACCCCTAATCACCGTCACTCCGAGACCTCGCTGAAACCTTGATGAATTCTTGACACTTTCGGCTTGCTTCTTAACACACGCTTGATGAAGGTCATGCTATACTATACTCAGTCTATCGGAGGTTAAGAGGTGTACGACCTTTTCTTCGTTACAGTGGTTGCCCTGTTCTTCGCAGCTTCACTGGGTCTTGTCGCTGGTTGCCGCCTTCTTATGAAACTCTAGCCATGTCACCATTGTATGTCCTCTCATCGGCTATAGCCCTGGGCCTTTTTGCCTATTTAATTGTAGCCCTGGTAAGGCCGGAGTAGCTAAATCGTATGACAACCTCCGGCTGGATACAGATTACTATCTACATGGTCGTGTTGCTGCTACTGGTCAGGCCTCTGGGTAGCTACATGGCCAGGGTGTACGAAGGCGAGCGGAGCTTTGTCACACCCCTCTTAGGTCCCCTGGAACGTTTCCTCTACCGTCTGGGACGCTCTTTCGGACTCCGTCCAGATGCGGAAATGGAGTGGGGCAGTTACGCCATTGCTGTGCTGCTCTTCAACTTTCTGGGTTTTGTATTCGTGTTTGGGGTAGAACGGCTGCAACAATTCTTGCCCGGCAACCCCCAGCACCTCACCAATGTCTCGCCGGATTTAGCATTCAATACTGCTGTCAGTTTTATCTCAAATACTAATTGGCAGAGCTACGCCGGGGAGTCCACGATGAGCTATTTAACCCAGATGCTAGCTCTTACTTCCCAAAACTTTCTTTCGGCGGCTACCGGGATGGCTGTCCTGGCCGCGGTAATACGGGGCTTCGCGCGACAGTCTGCCAGTACGCTGGGGAATTTCTGGGCCGACGTCCTTCGTAGTGTTGTATACATTTTGTTGCCTCTGTCGGTTGTGTTCGCCATTCTGCTCGTCTCGCAGGGGGTCGTCCAGACCCTGTCTGCGCCCCACACTGTGCAACTGGTGCAGCCGACAGTCGACGCCTCAGGTCAGACGGTTACCCAGCAGACAATCGCCGTAGGCCCCGTGGCTTCTCAGGAAGCCATAAAGATGCTCGGGACCAATGGCGGTGGGTTCTTCAATGTCAACTCGGCCCATCCCTTCGAAAACCCCACGCCGCTGACTAATTTTCTGGAATTGCTCGCCATCCTGCTGATTCCGGCGGCTCTCTGCTATACCTTCGGCAGCATGGTCAAAGATACCCGGAAGGGGTGGGCTATCCTGGCGGCTATGGTAGCCATGTTTGTTATCTTGCTTGGAGTAACCGTTTGGGCCGAACAGACAGGCAACCCTTCTATGGCTGCGTTGGGAGTCGACACAGCGCCTGGCGACCTTCAGGCCGGCGGGAACATGGAGGGAAAGGAGGTCCGCTTCGGAATCACCAACTCCGCTCTCTGGGCCACGGCCACTACGGCTGCCTCCAGTGGCTCAGTTAACTCAATGCACGACTCGTTTATGCCTTTGGGGGGCATGGTCCCTATGTGGCTGATGCAACTGGGAGAGGTCGTCTTTGGTGGTGCGGGGTCGGGACTATATGGTATGCTGGCCTTTGTCATCATCGCTGTCTTCGTTGCCGGCCTCATCGTGGGGCGCACGCCGGAGTACCTGGGCAAAAAAATAGAAGCATATGAGATGAAGATGGCCTCTATAATGGTGTTAGTCCCCGTGGTGGTGGTGCTAATTGGCGCGGCCATTGCGGTTGTCATACCGGCTGGTGTGCGGGCGGTCTCGAACCCGGGGGCCCACGGTTTCAGTGAGATACTGTACGCCTTCTCTTCGGCAGGGAACAACAACGGCAGCGCCTTCGCCGGGCTTGGTTCAAACAACTTCTTCTATAACCTGGCCCTGGGGCTGGCCATGCTTTTCGGGCGCTACTGGTCGGCGATTCCGGCCCTCGCCATAGCCGGCTCGCTGGTGCGGAAAAAGAAGGCGCCAGAAGGGGCAGGTACGCTGCCCGCACAAGGTCCGCTGTTTGTAATCTGGCTCATCAGCGTTGTCGTTATTGTGGGAGCGCTGAGCTTCTTCCCGGCGTTGGCCCTTGGCCCCATCGTTGAACATCTCCAGCTACGCTAGCCAGCGTAATGTTAATGCGAAAGGCGGCAACCATGAGGAAAAACCGTCAGCAGGCGAGGTTTGAAAAGGGCCTACTCAAACGGGCTCTATGGGACTCCTTATTGTTGCTCGACCCGAGAAAAATGGTCCGTAACCCTGTCATGTTCGTTGTAGAG
The DNA here is from genome assembly GCA_016844565.1 of Dehalococcoidia bacterium. Taxonomy (GTDB): domain Bacteria; phylum Chloroflexota; class Dehalococcoidia; order JAENJB01; family JAENJB01; genus JAENJB01. Next base: position 6,005 of record JAENJB010000059.1, on the reverse strand, counting down.
GTGAGCGCCGTCCTTACAACAGGGCTTTGGATACAAGCCCTGGCGGGGCAGGGTGAGGCAAAGTCCAGCTTCATCGGCGCTGTTTCTATCTGGCTATGGTTCACCCTGTTGTTTGCCAATTTCTCCCAGGCCGTTGCCGAAGGGCGGGGAAGGGCCAGGGCTAATGCCCTGCGCAGTACCCGACAGGATACGGAAGCCAAGAAACTGCGCCAGCCCAACCGCGAGTCTCCCTATGAGACCGTGCCGGCGTCCATGCTACACAAGGGTGACATGGTACTTGTCGAAGCCGGGGACTTGATTCCCGGCGATGGTGAAATCGTCGAGGGAGTTGCTTCGGTGGACGAGAGTGCGGTTACAGGTGAAAGCGCTCCCGTTATCAGAGAGTCTGGAGGAGACCGCAACGGGGTTACGGGAGGTACACGGGTACTTTCCGACTGGTTAATTGTGCGGATCGTCTCAGGCGCGGGTGAGGGCTTCTTGGACCAGATGATCGCCCTGGTAGAAGGAGCGAAGCGCAAGAAGACTCCCAACGAGATTGCTCTTAACATCCTGTTGGCGGCCTTCACAATAGTGTTCCTTGTGGTATGCGCCACACTGCTGCCCTTTTCGATTTTCAGCACCCAGGCCTCAGGCGCTGGCTCGCCCGTCACAATTACCGTGCTGGTCGCCCTATTGGTCTGCCTCATTCCGACGACCATCGGCGGCCTGCTTCCTGCCATCGGGATATCCGGAATGGAGCGTCTGATCCGCCGAAATGTCATCGCTATGTCAGGCCGGGCCGTGGAGGCCGCCGGGGATGTGGATGTGCTTCTGCTGGACAAGACCGGGACAATGACGTTGGGGAACCGGAGAGCGGTTGACTTCGTGCCGCTGTCATCTGTTGCGTTGAGTGAGCTTGCAGAGACATCTCTACTGGCATCGCTGGCAGACGAGACGCCCGAAGGCCGCAGTATTGTTAGTCTTGCAAGAGAAAAGTATGGAATCGTTGGCGGAGAAGACCAGGGCCAACTGAAGTCTCACGGGCCTGAGGGTATGCGGTTTATACCGTTTACCGCGCACTCGCGCATGAGCGGTGTTGACGCTGGCGGGGTCAGCATCAGAAAGGGCGCTGCTGACGCTATTGAGAGCTACGTCCGCGCCCAGGGGCAGTCCGTACCGGAAGAGGTGCATACTGTGGTAGAGAACATCGCACGGGGTGGCGGAACCCCGTTGGTGGTGGCCCGAAACGGCCAGGTCCTGGGGGTTATTCATCTCAAAGATGTTGTCAAAACGGGAATAAGAGAACGGTTCATTCAACTTCGCAAGATGGGGATCAAGACCGTGATGATCACCGGAGACAACCCCTTGACAGCCGCTGCTATCGCAGCCGAGGCAGGCGTGGACGACTTTTTGGCCCAGGTGACGCCTGAGTCCAAGTTGAGGCTTATTCGGGAAGTCCAGGCGGAAGGGCGGTTGGTAGCTATGACGGGCGATGGCACCAATGATGCCCCGGCACTGGCCCAGGCAGACGTGGCCGTGGCGATGCATACCGGAACGCATCCCGCCCGTGAAGCTGCCAATATGATTGACCTGGATAGCAATCCGACGAAACTCATCGAAATTGTGGAGACAGGAAAGCAACTCTTGATGACCCGGGGCGCCCTGACAACCTTCAGTATCGCCAATGATGTCTCAAAGTATTTCGCCATTGTCCCCGCTGCTTTTGCCGCCACCTATCCCGCGCTCGGGGCTCTCAACATTTTGCGCCTCTCCACTCCAGAGAACGCCATCCTGTCGGCGGTTATCTTCAACGCCTTGATCATCGTCTTTCTCATCCCTCTGGCGCTACGGGGCGTACCCTACCGACCGGTGGGGGCTGCCCGGCTTCTCCGTGACAACATCCTTATCTACGGCCTGGGAGGAGTAGTTGTGCCGTTCATCGGCATCAAGCTCATTGACATGCTGCTTTCACTACTGGAGCGGGTGTGACGGCCATGAAACAACTGCTTAAATCGGCCTTCATAGTCTTCCTCATGTTGACCGTACTGACAGGGGTCATGTACCCCCTTGCCATCACCGGCGTCGCCCGGATGCTGTTCAGTCACCGCGCCAATGGCAGTCTCCTGGTCAAGGATGGACGGGAAATAGGGTCTGAGTTCATAGGCCAGCCGTTCGACGACCCGCGTTATTTCTGGTCACGGTTATCCGCTACCGGTCCTTTCCCCTATAATGCCTCGGCGTCATCAGGCTCGAACTACGGCCCACTCAATCCGGCATTGAAGCAGGCCGTGGAGGCCCGAATCAAGGCATTGAGGGCTGCTGACCCCGGAAATGATGCCCCAGTCCCCGTTGACCTTGTCACAGCTTCGGCCAGCGGCCTCGACCCCCACATCACTGTGGCTGCCGCACAGTATCAGGCCATCCGTGTGGCCCGGCAACGCGGCTGGCCGGAAGCGCAAGTTGAGCAACTCGTCGCTCAGTTTACCGAAGGCCAACAGTGGGGTATGCTGGGAGAGAGAAGGGTCAATGTACTCAAACGCAAGAATGTTGACCTGAGCCAGGTGCGATAGATTATGCAGATTGAGCGTCCGCGTCCCAACCCTGATGAGTTGCTCGAAGGCATCCAGACAGAGGAACAAGAGCCGAAGCAAGGTCGGCTAAAGATTTTCCTGGGTTATGCGGCAGGAGTCGGGAAAACCTACGCTATGCTGGAGGCTGCTCGTCAACGGAAAGCCGAGGGCATCGATGTCGTGGCTGCGTATGTGCAGACGCATGGGCGGCCTGAGACTGATGTGCTCCTCGAAGGTATCGAGGCCCTCCCGCAGAGGCGGGTCGAATACCGCAACGTTGTACTGTCTGAACTGGACGTAGACAGTCTTCTGGTGCGGCGGCCCGCCCTGTCGCTGATAGATGAGCTTGCTCACACCAATGCCCCCGGTTCACGACACCCGAAGCGCTATCAGGATGTAGGGGAGGTGTTGCTCGCCGGCATCGACGTCTATACCACCCTCAACATCCAGCATCTGGAGAGCCTGAACGACGTCGTCGCGCAGATCACGGGCGTGACCATTCACGAAACGGTCCCTGACAGGATCATGGACCAGGCGACCGAGATCGAGGTGGTGGACCTGCCTCCGGATGAGCTACTGCAGCGCCTGGCTGAAGGCAAAATCTATGTCCCTGAACAGGTCGCTATCGCCGTCGAACGGTTCTTCCGGAAAGGGAACCTCACCGCTCTTCGCGAGCTAGTGCTGCGGCGGGCAGCCGAGCGAGTTGATGACCAGATGCGCGCTTATATGAAGAGCCGGGCTATCCCCGGGCCCTGGCCTGTATCTGACCGGCTGCTGGTATACATTGGCCAGAGTTCGTCGGGAGAGCGTTTGGTGAGAGCGGCGCGGCGCCTGGCTGACCAGTTGAACGCTGATTGGACCGCGGTATACGTCGAAACGCCGGCCGAGGCGAAACTGCCCCCTACCCAGCGGGAACAGATAACCCGGTCGTTAAAGCTCGCCGAGGAAATGGGCGCCCGGATAGTCACGCTGCGCGGTCCGTCTCCTACTACCGCCGTGGCTGACTATGCCCGCACCCAAAATATCACCAAGATTATCGCGGGTCAGCCCCTGCGTCCTCATTGGTTGGACCTGCTTCAAAAAACAGTGGTTGACAGGTTCCTGCGCCAGGGCCAAACGCTCGATGTGTATGTAGTTAGCGGAGAGGCAGAGGAGCGAGAGTCCGGCGGTGAGGTCGAGGCGGAAAAAGTACGCCTCCCTGGGTCCTGGAGCCCCCTAGCTCGAGCGTTCGGCCTGGTTATCGGAGCCACATTAGTTGGCGAGGTCGCCAGTTTCTTTTTTTCGCCTACCAATATCGCAATGATCTACCTTATCGCCGTGCTGATTGCCGCTATCTACCTAGGCCGAGTCGCTGCAATCGTGGTCTCATTCCTCGGTGTTCTGGCCTTCGATTTCTTCTTTGTTCCTCCCGCTTATAACTTGCGCGTCACCGATACCGAATACCTTCTGACCTTCATGGCTCTAGCTTTGGTTGGCCTGGTAATCGGCCACTTCGCCTCGCAGCTTCGCAATCAGGTCGAGTCATCGAAGCAACGAGAGGCCGAGACCTCCACCCTCTACTCGCTGGGCCGAGACCTGGTTGTCGCTCCCGGTATGACAGAGCTGCTAGATGTCATCGTGCGTCATGCGATGACTGTTTTCGGAGGGCAAGTGGCTGTCTTTCTCCCAGACACCAACAAAGATCAGGGGCCGCACCCCCGGGCGCATAGCCCCTCTCTGGTGATCGACGCCAACGAAAGTGCTACTGCTATCTCGGCTTTCCAGCAAGGACGGCCAACCGGCCAGGGGACGGACGCTTTATCCGGGGCTAAAGGGCATTACGTGCCGCTAAAAGCGACTAGAGGGGTCGTGGGAGTACTGGGTATTTACTCCCCATTGTTATGGAGGCATCTGGCGGCTGGCCGGAGGGTGACACTGGAGGCATTCGCCAACATGGCCGCACTGGCTATCGAGCGAGGCATTCTGGCCGATGAGGCGCGCAGCGCTGAAGTACTTAAAGCAACCGAGAAACTGCAGACCGCACTACTCAACTCCATCTCCCATGACCTCCGTACGCCGCTAGTATCCATAACCGGAGCGCTCAGCAGCCTCCAGGATAAGCATATTGTGGAAGACGACACGACACGGGAGAGCCTGCTGGATGCCGCTCTCCAGGATGCGGAGCAGCTCAACCGACTGGTGGGCAATCTCCTTGACATGACGCGCATCGAGGCTGGGGCCATGAGGGTGACCAGACAAGCTTCCAGCGTGCAAGAGATAGTCGGAACGTCACTGGAACAGATGGGGCAACGTTTGACCAACCACAAAGTCCACCTCGATATACCGGATTCCTTGCCCCTGGTCCCCATGGATCCGGTGCTCATGGGACAGGTGCTCGTAAACATTCTGGATAACGCCGTAAAGTACTCCCCCCCAGGTTCGATCATAGATATTCGTGCTGGCATCTCCGGCATCTGTGTGCAGATGGAGGTGGCTGATCGAGGTATCGGCATCCCAGCGCAGGACCTGACGCGTGTCTTCGATAAGTTCTACCGCGTACAGCGTCCGGGTAGAGTGGCGGGCAGCGGCCTGGGCCTGTCCATCTGCAAGGGAATCGTAGAGGCCCATGGAGGACGCATCAGAGCTGACAATCGGCAGGCTGGCGGTACCGTAGTCACTATCGAACTTCCGATGGATACCCCTGAGACTGGTGCGAAGGTACCCACATGAATCAGGGTGCGGCGCGGGTGCTTGTAGTTGATGACGAGCCAGGCATAAGAAGATTCTTGCGTACCATTTTGCCGCCCCACGGCTACACGGTACTGGAGGTTGCCTCCGGGCGGGAGGCGCTTTCCGCTTCAGCCACGCAGCGACCCGACGTCGTTATTCTGGATCTCGGCCTGCCTGACATGGATGGGACTGATGTAACCAGGCTGCTACGAGAATGGACAAAGATACCTATTATCATCCTCTCAGTCCGTGGGGAGGAACAGGACAAGGTCGCTGCCCTGGATGCGGGCGCCGATGACTATTTGACCAAACCCTTCAGTTTGGGAGAATTGCTGGCCCGCCTGCGCGCAGCCTTGCGCCGGGCGGCTCAAACTGAGGTTGGGCCTGTGTTTATTGACAGGGATCTGATAGTGGATATGGCCCAGCGTGTAGTAAGAGTATTGGGACAAGAAGTGCAGTTGACACCTACCGAGTACAGCTTGCTCCGAGCGCTGGTAATCAATGCCGGAAAGGTGCTTACTCATCACCAACTCTTGCGGGAGGTATGGGGACCAAGCTACGAAGGCGAAACGCACATTCTGCGAGTGAATATCAGCAACCTGAGACGCAAGATTGAAGCCGACCCCGCACGTCCGGTGCACATTATCACCGAACCTGGCGTGGGGTATCGCCTCCGGATAGCCGCGTGACACAGGAGACAAATTTGACGATTTAACATTCCATCGGTATGTGCAGTTAAAACACGTC
>JAENJB010000058.1 GCA_016844565.1 Dehalococcoidia bacterium | reverse complement strand
GCCGAATCGTGCTTGATCAATTGCGCGCCGACGTTACTGGTCATCACTACAATGCTGTTCCGGAAATCAACCCGGCGTCCCTTGGCATCAGTGAGATGGCCGTCGTCGAAAATCTGGAGCAGGATATTAAATACATCGGGGTGCGCCTTCTCGATTTCGTCAAGCAGAATCGCGCAGTAGCTCTTCCGCCTCACGGCCTCTGTCAATTGCCCGCCTTCGTCGTAGCCCACGTATCCCGGCGGCGCACCCACCAGACGCGCCACGGTATGTCTCTCCATGAACTCGGACATGTCCAGCCGGATGAGGGCCTCCTCCGTGCCAAACATGAACTCCGCCAAGGCCCTCACCAGCTCCGTCTTCCCCACGCCGGTAGGACCGAGGAAAATGAAACTGCCTATGGGCCGTCTCGGGTCCTTCAAGCCCGCTCGGGCTCTCCGTACCGCCTTGGCTATGACTGAAATGGCTTCGTCCTGGCCGACGATGCGCCGGTGCAGCGCTTCCTCCATCTGGAGAAGACGCGCTGTCTCGTCAGCCTGCAAGCGGGTTATGGGGAAACCGGTCCACATGCTCACCACCTGCGCCACATCCTCCTCCGTCACCACCGGCTTATCGGTCTTCTGCTCCTCGGCCAGGTCGTGCCCCATGCCCTCTATTTTCTCCATCAGATGGACCTCGCGGTCCCTCAGCTCTGCCGCATACTCGTACTGCTGCGCGGCTATGGCCGCCTCCTTGTCATGGCGCACACTGTCCAGAGCCCGCCGCGCCTCTTTCAGACTGAGCGGGACGGCTCCCCGCTTAATGCGTACACGGGAAGCAGCCTCATCCATGATATCAATAGCTTTGTCCGGCAGAAAACGGTCGGGAATGTACCGTGCCGCCAGAGATACTGCGAACTTGATGGATTCGTCACTGATGTTCAGGCGATGATGCTCTTCATAGCGATGCTTGATGCCCCGGAGTATCTCCACCGTCTCCTCCAGAGTTGGCTCCTCAACCAGCACCGGCTGAAAACGCCGCTCCAGAGCCGCATCCTTTTCTACATGCTTCCGGTAATCGTCAAGCGTGGTGGCGCCGATACATTGCACTTCACCCCTGGCCAGCGAGGGCTTCAGTATGTTGGCGGCATCGATGGCTCCTTCAGCGGCACCAGCGCCAACAATGGTGTGCAACTCATCTACAAAGAGAATACAGTTTCCCGAGGTCTTTATCTCCTCGATAACCCGCTTCAGCCTCTCCTCGAACTCACCGCGGTACTTGGTGCCAGCTACCAGAGAGCCCATGTCCAGGGTCACCAGGCGCTTCCCTGCCAGTGTCTCCGGGACATCTCCCGCCACCATACGCTGAGCCAGCCCCTCCACTATCGCGGTCTTGCCCACGCCCGGCTCGCCGATGAGGGCCGGATTGTTCTTGGTACGCCGGCTCAGAATCTGTATGACGCGCTCGATTTCCTTATGACGCCCGATGACCGGGTCAAGCTTGCCTGCCCCGGCCATTTGCGTAAGGTCCACACCCAACTGGTCAAGAGCCGGGGTACGGCTGGCAGAACGACCTGCCGCGCCATGAGGTTGAGCGGCGCTTTGGGCTGTGAAACGGGCAATCTCCGACCTCACCTTGTCCAGGGTGACGCCGTAGCTTCCCAGGACCTCGAAGGCCCGTCCCTCACCCGTGTTCAACAGACCCAGCAGCAGATGCTCCGTACCGATGTAGTTGTGACCCAGTCGTCGAGCCTCATCCACTGCCAGCTCTATTACCTTCTTCGCTATCGGCGTGAGCCCGATCTCCCCGGCGCTTGGCTTCTCCCCCCGCCCCAAAATCCATTCCAGGGACGTGCGTATCTTGCTAAGGCCTACCCCGAGGTTGGCCAGGACCTTAGCCGCCACACCATCCTCCTCCCGGATCAGCCCGAGGAGGACATGCTCCGTGTCAATATAATTGTGATTGAAACGCTGCGCCTCTTCCTGGGCTAGAGTTAGAGCACGCCTTGCGCCTTCAGAGAATTTCTCAAATCGACTGCTCATACTAGATCTCTCTTGATGTTATATACCGGGCAAATAGCGAGACTACCTGCTTGGCGGCCATTATAGTCCACTTCCCTGCAAAGAGCAAAAGAAAAAGCCCAACTTGAAGTTGGGCTTTTCAAATCCCCTGGCAGTGACCTATTTTCCCGAAGGAGAACGCTATTATACCACTTTCAACAGATTTGTCGATACCCCTCGTACTGGTCAGTCAGTCACAAGTCCAAATCCGACGGCGGCTCGGTCTTCTCCACTCTCACCGCGCATACCTTGAGCTCAGGTATTTTGGAGACGGGATCCACCGCCGAATTGGTGAGCCTGTTCGTGGGACTCTCCGAGAAATGGAAGGTCGTGCATACCACCCCGACGGGTGAGACTCCGTTCACCCTGGCCTTGGCCACCATCTCCCCCCTCCTGGAAGTGACCTTTACGAAGTCGCCATCGGCAATCCCAAGCTTTGCGGCATCCACAGGGTTCATCTCCACTAACTCCTCATGACGCAGGGCCTCCAGGCCCTCGACCCGCCGGGACATGGTGCCTGTATGGAAATGGAATAGGCTGCGCTGGGTGGTAAGAATCAAGGGATAGCTCTCATCCGGCAGCTCCGCCGGCGGCCTATCCTTCAGAGGAGAGAAATGCCCTTTCCCCCTGGTAAACGCCTGAGCATGAAGGAACGGCGTCCCCGGATGGTCTTTTGTCGGGCACGGCCACTGCAGGCCGACCTGCTCCAGCCTTGGATAGGCGATGCCCCCATAGATGGGGGTAAGACTGGCAATCTCGTCCATGATCTCGGAGGGATGCTGATAATCGAACCCGGACGCCCCCATCTTCTTCGCGATCTGGCAGACAATCCACCAGTCGGGCCTGGACTCGCCGATGGGCTCTATTACCTTCCTGACCCGTTGCACGCGTCTCTCGGTGTTAGTGAAGGTGCCATCCTTCTCAGCGAAGCTGGAAGCAGGAAGGACCACGTGGCCCGGCCGGCCACTCTCTGTCGGGAAGATATCCTGGACCAGCAGGAACTCCAGGCTCTCCAGAGCCTTCTGCGTCTTATTGGCATCCGGCTCGCTCAAGACCGGGTTCTCCCCGATGAGATACACCGCCTTAATCTGCCCCGACAGGGCAGCCGTGAATATCTCGGTCAGAGTAAGCCCCGGACGGGGACTAACCTTCACCCCCCAGGCCTTCTCGAACTTCTCCCTCACCTGCGCATTCTCAACCCTCTGATAGCCTGTGTAATAGTTCGGCAGGACACCCATGTCGCTGGAGCCCTGCACGTTGTTGTGACCCCGGAGGGGGTCGACACCGGCGGATGGCTTGCCTACATTGCCGGTCAGCATAGCCAGGTTCGATATGGCGAGGACGTTGTCGGTCCCGGTAGTATGCTGGGTAATGCCCATGGCGAAGAGGGTGGTAGCCGGCTTCTGAGTCGCATAGAGGCGGGCCGCCTCAGCAATCTTGTCCTTTGGCACACCGGTGATTTTCTCCACCGACTCCAGGCCGAACTCCGCCAGGGAGGCCTTGAAGGCGTCGAAGTTCTCGCAGCGCTCCTGCACGAACTGCATATCCGCCAGACCCTCGTCCACAATCACCCTGGCCATGCCCATTACCAGAGCCACATCCGTCCCGGGTCGGTGCCTCAGCCAGATGGTAGCGAAGCGGCACAAGTCAATCTCGCGCGGGTTGGCGACGATGAGCTTGGCACCCTTCCGGGCTGCCAGCTTGACCTCCTGGCCGATGACCGGGTGGCTGGAGGTGGTGTTGGAGCCGATGGCGAAGAGCGTCTTCGCCCCGGCTATCTCGCTTATGGAGCTGGTCATCGCCCCGCTACCGAAACTCTGTATCATCCCCTCCACGGTCGGAGCATGGCAAAGGCGTGCGCAGTGGTCCACATTGTTGGTGCCCATCACCACACGGGCGAACTTCTGGAAGACGTAGTTGTCCTCATTGGTGCACTTGGCCGAAGCGATGAGAGCGAACTGGTCGCCCTTGTACCCGGCCAGCTTCTCCGTCACATGGTCCAGGGCCTCGTCCCAAGAGACATCGCTGAAGCGTCCTTCGCTCTTGATCAGAGGCGACAGCAGACGGTCGTCGTGATTGACGAACTCGGCGATACCGAAACGCCCTTTTACGCAAAGACGGCCCTTGTTGACCGGGCTCTCCTTATCGCCCCATGTCGTCGAGATGAGATCGTAGTAGAGTCCAACCTTGATTCCGCAACCAACCCCGCAGTACGGGCAGACGGTCCTGACCTCCTTGGTGGGCACTCGGTAGACCTTCTCTATCAGACTGGCAGTGGGACACTTGTCAACGCACTGGCCGCACGAAATGCAGGGCGACTCGACAATGGGCTTGTTGCCCAGGCCGACAACGCGGGCTGAGTTGAGATTGCCTACCAGCTCCAGGGCGCCGACGTTCACCAGCTCCTTGCAGGTGCGGATGCACTTGGTGCAGAGGATACACCGCTGGCGGTCCAGCAGAAAGAACGGGTTGCTCCAGTCAGGGGCCGTGATGCCCGCCAGCTTCTTGACCGGGTACCGCTGGATGCCCACATAGTCGGTTACCTTCTGTAGCTCGCAGTTCTTGTTCTTCGGGCACATCTCGCAGTCGTCCGAGTGGTCGCGGCGGATGAGGTCCACAATGCGCTTTCGGGTCTCCTTGACCCGCGGGGTGTTGGTCTGCACCACCATCCCCTGCTCGGCCTTCGTCGTGCAGGAGGTGGGCAGGTCTCCCGATACCCCATCGATTTCCACCACACAAACGCGGCACCCACCATAGGCACTCAACTCCGGGTCGGCGCAAAGGGAGGGTATGTAGATGCCTGCGTGCTTCGCCGCCCCGAGGACCGATTGTCCCTTCTTGGCCTTGACCTTAGTGCCATCAATAGTGAGGGTTACTTCTTCCATTTCTGATGTCCCCCTGTTTGAGAAACTAGTAATTCTATATTCAGTCACCGTTTCAAGTCAATTTGAATGAGAGGGAGCGTTTGGCAACACTAAATTGTCATTCTGAGCGTTTGCGAAGAATCCGCCCCGAGGTACCACGGATTGCTTCGTACGTCCTTGGCGGCCTCGCAATGACGGGAGGCCAATGGTTTCTTGTCATTGCGAGCGCAGCGAAGCAATCCGTAGTGATCAAGGCGGGGCGACTGGCTCACACCCCCCGGCTCAGCCGCCTGATCAGTTGTTGCGGCAGCCCGTGCCGCTCCATATCCCGCTGGGTGGCCTCGATGTCGTACCGAACGCGGACGAGGACAACGCTTTCCTTCTCACTGTCATAGATGGCGTAGCTAGAGCGGGGGTCGCCATCCCTCGGCTGTCCCACACTGCCAGGGTTGATGATCAGGCGGTCGCCGCCACCGAGCTTCAGCGGAAAGCCGGCCTCCCAGCGATTACCCTGGCAAAGCTGCTCTTTCTCACCGCACCGGAAGAACAACGGGATGTGCGAATGCCCGATGAAGCAGTTCTGAGTGTTGAAGTAGGCCAGATTCTCCCGGGCCAGGCCGCTGTCCATCAGGTACTCCCAGAGCGGACTTCGCGGGCTGCCGTGGGCCATGGTGAAAGGGCCCTGTGCCAAAGTGGAAGGGAGGGCTTCGATATAGTCCCTGTCCTCCTGCGTGAGCTGCCCCGCCGTCCACTGAACCGCCTGCGCTGCCTCAAGATTGAAGTCAAAGGTATCTATCCTGCCCGTAGCCGCCCACTCGTGGTTGCCCGCAACACACAGATGATTCATCTGGCGCAAGCGCTCGATGCACTGATGGGGGGCCGGCCCGTAGCCCACCATATCGCCCAGGCACCATACCTGCTCTATCTTCCCCCGGCCATCCATATCCCGCAGCACCGCTTCAAAAGCAAGCAGGTTGGCGTGGATATCGGCCATGATAGCGTAAAGCATCGGCTCTCCACTATAGCAAAACCCGTACTGCGTTGCCATCTTACACCGAGGTGGCGGCGGTACAGAGCGAAGCCCCTCTCAAACATGCTACAATTACCGGCCATGAAGGTTTCGGAGCTAGGTGAATTCGCACTCATCGATCTCATCAAGAGGACGATTGAGCAGAGCCAGAACAGGGACATCCTCTCCCGGCAACAGGTCGTAACCGGCATCGGGGATGACGCTGCCGTCTGGCGCAGCAGACACGGCCTAGCCCTGGCCACCACCGATACCCTGGTCGAAAACGTCCATTTCCGGCGAGGCATGGGCACCTGGGAGGACGTCGGCTGGAAGGCGCTGGCCGTCAGTCTGAGCGACATCGCCGCGATGGGCGGCCTTGCGGGATACGCCCTGATCTCCCTCGCCATGCCGCCCTCCGCCAATGTCGAAGAGATCACCGCCCTCTATCGAGGTATCACGGAACTGGCCAACAAACACGATACCGCACTGGTGGGAGGCAACATCACCCGCGCCTCCGAGCTTTCCATTACTTCCACGGTCGTGGGATCATCTTCAGGCAACGAGGTGCTCCGGCGCTCCACCGCCAGGCCCGGCGACCTCATAGCCATCACCGGGCACACCGGGCTGGCCGCAGCCGGCCTCCGGATGCTCACCCGGCATCAATCAACCGATAGAGATACGCAAACCGTCTTGAGAAACGCCTGTCTGCGACCTCAGCCCCGCCTCGCTGAAGGCCAGGTCCTGCTGAAGCACGGCGTGAGGACCGCCATAGATATCAGCGACGGACTCCTATCCGACCTGACACAGATATGCCGGGCCAGCCGGTTGGGTGCCAGGGTGGAGATAAGCAAACTACCCATCCATCCAGCGCTGAAGCAGGCTTTCCCACTCGTGGCTCTGGAGCTTATACTCTCCGGCGGCGAGGACTATGAGCTGCTCTTCACCGCCGATAAGGATGTCATCGAGAGAGTAGCGAAGGAAATCCCGGTGACGGCAATCGGCGAGATGACCTCAGGCCGCGGGGACGTCTACCTGGTAGACGATAGAGGAAGAATCCTCTCCCCGGCCAGAAGGGGATGGGAGCATTTCAAGAGCTGAGGCGAAGGCCTCTGGTCGGCAGAAGTCCACACCCCTCACCATAGTAAGCCGCAGCCCGCGCCAGACTCAGAAGCTCGGAGAACGGCTGGGGAAGGCTGCGCAAGCGGGAGACATCTACCTTCTGGTGGGCGAACTGGGGAGCGGCAAGACCTGTCTCGCCCAGGGAATTGCCCGCGGCCTTGGAGTAACCGAGTACACCTCCAGCCCCTCCTTCGTTCTCATGAAGGAGTACCGCGGGCGACTCGCCATGTACCACATGGACCTCTACCGGCTCGACCGCGAGGCGGAGATGCTCGACCTCGGACTGGAGAGCTACTTCTCCAGCGCCGGCCTCTGCGTGGTCGAGTGGGCCGAAAAACTCGGCCGCCTCATGCCTGAAGAGCGCCTGCTCATCACCATCAGCTATCAGGGGGATAAAGAACGACGCCTCAAATTTGTAGCCAGAGGCAAGCGATACGAGGACAGGGTTGCCGGCCTGACATCCATCGGCTCAAAGACCGGGAGCCCGCAAGCGTAAGAGCCAGTGCGCTCAGTACCTGATCTATTCGGATGAGCATTGATTCTTGCGATACTGCTTTAGGCTCTTGCTGGGGCCGAATCTTGTCGTACCACAGGGCAATGTTCTCAGCGCCGTTGGCCCGGGGAGGAGACCAATTTCCGAGCCTTACGCAAGCGAAGCTGATATAATGGGCAATAATCAGACATTGAAGCAAAGTGGGGGAGAGGCTCAATGGTGCATCAATTCAAGATAGTGGTGGAGAAAACCCCTGATGGGTATGTGGCATACCCTCTGGGCTTAAAGGGCGTTGTAGTCGGGCAAGGGAATACCTATGAGCAAGCCTTGTCCGATGTAAAATCAGCCATCCAGTTTCATATTGAAACCTTTGGCAGTGAAATGCTTGAGTTGGAGCCACCGGTTGGCCCTCGTTTTGACACAACGGCCAAATCGCTTGGTTAGGCAAATCTTAATCCTATCCCACACCACCACCCTCTGCTAGAGCTTGTGAACCGCATTATTGTCCCCGGCGGACTTCGAGGCCGTCTGCGGGGAATAGTTCATCGAGGGAATAGATGACCTTGCTGCCGTCCGGGTCCGTGCCACTCCCCAAGATACCTGCTTCTCCACTCAGCCCTCCTATGACGTATGCTATAATTAACCGGCAAACAGGGGGTGAGGATTATGTTAAGAAGATTCCGGGTGATTCTTGAGCCCAATGAAGCTGGCGGATATACGGTCAGCGTTCCTTTGCTGCCCGGGTGCATCAGCGAGGGTGACACCAAAGAGGAAGCATTGGCCAACGTTAAGGAAGCTATTGAACTTTATATGGAAAGCCTTGAAGCGGACGGCGAACCGATTCCCAGCGAAGAGTCCATTGAAGAGGCGGTGGTAGAGGTTCCTGTGTGAAGCTTCCGCGAGTCAGTGGCAAGCAAACGGTGGAGACACTCTTACGTGCTGGATTCATGACACACCGTATCCGTGGAAGCCACTACATCCTTAAGCACCCGGAAACAGGCCGCAGGGTAACTGTTCCCTATCACCGGCGAGAGCTTGCCTTGAAGACATTGAGCTCTATCTTAAAACAGGCGGCTGTCCGTCCTGAGACGTTCTCCAAACTGCTGTAAGACATAGCACTTTTCCGAGATAGTAAGAAATAAGAAATGCAGCTAGCCATCGACACCTCCAGCGATTACGCAGGTCTGGCCCTGGCCCAGGACGGCAAGGTCATTGGCGAGATAACCTGGAAGGCAGGTCCAAACCATACGACCCAGTTGCTGCCGGCATTAACCTCGCTACTGCACCTGGTCAAGGCCAAGCCCTCCGATTTGACAAGCATCGCCGTGGCTATCGGTCCCGGTAGCTACAACGGCCTGCGGGCCGGCCTGAGCACCGCGAAAGGGTTTGCCTTCGCTCTGGGCATACCCATCGTCGGGGTTGGCACCCTTGAGGTAGCGGCCTATCAGCATCACTCCGGCGGTCTACCCATCTGCGCACTACACAATGCCGGCAGAGAGGAGATAGCAGCTGCTCGCTATCAATGGCAGGATGGCAGGTGGTGCGAGTTGCAAGCCCATCACCTGACCACCATCGCCCTTCTGAGCCGCACAATAGACCAGCCCACCGTTTTCTGCGGCGAGCTAAACGAAGACATGGATTCCCAACTGAAGACACATAT
>JAENJB010000207.1 GCA_016844565.1 Dehalococcoidia bacterium | reverse complement strand
CCGTGCCACCGTAGCCGTTGGTGACGCCCATCAAGTGCGGCCAACTGAAGGACGCCGCGTTGCCGGGATTGCCGGTGTACTGGGGGACAGAGCTGTCATAGATGTAGGTCTGGAGGTTCCCATAGCTCAGGCTCATGGCCGGCAGTGTCGAACCACCATCAGCTCCCACCTGGGTGACGGAGGTCAGGGTGTGGGTCCCGGAGTAGTAGATGCCACCGTAGTCACCGGAAAGGACCCGGTCGGTGGTGGTGTAGGTGAAGAGGTACTTCCTTACCAGCGACCCGCTCACCTTGACCTCGATGCTATCCAGCTTCTTGTTCTCCATGACATAGGGGGCAGGGTTATAACCAGTGGATTTAGGGCTGTCCTTCCTGAAATGCCCATCATAGGGGTCGGTCTCATCAAAGCTGGAGTTGAAACGCACCTCGACGGCCGTGCCGTTGTACCTGATGTACTCCGGGTAGGCGGAGCGCACACCGCCCGCGGAATCGAAGTCCCTGGCGTAGGTGACAGTGATCTCGTTGTTGTGGGTGTCCCGGATGAGGTTCAGGTCTGAGCGGTAGTGTTTCGCCGTATAGTTCTCACCGTCGAACTCCATATAGAATTGATCTGAGTTCTCCGTCCCGCCAAAACGGTAGTAGGTGCCATCCTGGTCCCACATTTCCCAGATCCAAAGACCGCCGTACCTGACTATCTTGAAGGATGAGTCGGGTCTTGTATAGTACGTGTAGCTGCCTGGGCTGGGAGAGGGTATGAGCTCGTATTGAATCCCGTTGAGGTTCATATACTTATCGCCGATGTTGTTGACCGACCCCGGGGAGAGGGCCCACCCGATGCCCACCCACGAGCCCATCGAGCGCTTGTTCTTCATCTCGTCGGCGCTGCCGCTGTTGTAGATGAGATCCAGCTTCGGCCTGAACCCGCCCGGGCTGTCGGGCAGCTCGATGGGATAGCTGAAGGCGGCCGCGCCGGAGTGGAGGTTGACATCCGCGGCCATGATCCGGCCCGGGCCGGAGATGACCGGGTTGGCCATCTCCCCGAAATAGGTGAAGTGTGTTGTCTGCGCGGTCAACACCTTGCTCTTGCGGTCGTAGGTGCCGGTGAGGGGCTTCCATTGCCTGTCCGCCTCGTCCAGGTAATACAGCCGGACGGAGCGGTTGTCCAGGCCTTCGAGTTCCTCAGGAGTGTTGACGAGGGTTATCTCCAGAGGCTTGAGGAAGGTCTTCACCGCGGCGTTCGCCCGGTCGGGGGCGGCGCCCTTCAGCTCGAAGAACTTGATAACTTTCATCCCCGATGAAGGGAAGGGAGCGAGCCTGGACAGCTCGATGGTCACCTTCTCGGAGACCGCCCCGGCGGGGATTTTGACCTTCATCTTCTTGTCGGCTGACTCCAGCAGGGACTCCTTGTCCGGCGTGACAGTGACGGAGACCTTCTCTTGGATCTGATCTTGGGCGGGCTGGTACTGGGCATCCTGGTTAAGAGGAAGAAAACTCCCCATCCGGGACAGCCACCTTATCAGGTTCAAGCGGACGGAATCTAGTGCAGCTTTGACGGACGGCCACAGTGCCGCCGTGTCGGTGAGGGATTTTGGGTTCACAGTGGCCTGATGCGTCGCGCCCCGCAATATATCCGAGCTTGAGCGCATAGCGGCACTGACGGGCGCGGCAGAAGGACCTAAAGTGCCGAAGATCAGGAGAAGAATGACGAGAGCGTTAAAGAAGCGGAAGAGAAGCCGGCGACCATTGGAACCACCCATGACACACCTCCACCGGGCCTTATTGCATATCATCTTTAGTATAACATGCAATTAACGATTCCTGTCAAGCCCCATCGGGCATCGGGCAGGCTGCTTCCCGTCCAACAAATCGTCAGAAAGTGACACTGGATTTGACGGCAGCCACCAGAATCTGAAGCCACTGCTTCTCGATAACTAGCCAATGGTCGGCGAGTGCCAACCGCCGTAACTCAACTATCTAGTGCCGCGTGAGCACTCCGAATAGCAAGCCGTGGAACTCTGCGGCACTAAATCACTCCACGACTGATGGTACGCATTAATGAGCCGTGTGTCCTGCGCTCATATTGCCTTACTCGCCCTGATTTTAAGTTCTTAGACAACTTAAGAGCGCGGACGCAGCCAGTACAGTACCCCAGCAATCACAGCCAACAGCAGTACATCACCGGGAATATGGACTCTTTTCCAGTGAAGTGAGAACGATCCATATGGTGGTGGGTCTCGTTGTAGCATTACCACGGACCCACGCCGTCTAGCAAGGATTTACATCAAGTGTCGGTAGTTACTGTTCGACAATCAAACGGGAGGAGAATTGGACCGCCCGCAGTGAGTGCCGGGTCGGGGATAGTTCCGACCGCTCTTGACGTAGTACATGGCCCGGATCTCCTGGAAGCCGGGTGCCACGGCACCTGGCTGAGTGAGATTTAGCATGCCCTGGAGGTCGATATCGCCCTCCACCTCAACCCGCAGTCTCTCGATGGGAATACCCATATGGGCGCCATACATGGCCCAGCCCGAAGCCAGGCAGTGCCCGAGGGCAGATAGCAGCACCTCTACCGACGATGGTCCCTTATCGGTTCCCAAAAGCTCCTTAGGGTGGTCTCCCACTATCGTGAACGCCTGCTTCCTGGAGTCGTTCCTCTCTCCACCCATGGAGAAAGCCTTGACAGTGGCCTCATTGTGGAAGCCGCCTTTCCAGACGGTGGTTGCGTAGAAGACAGCCTTGGCGACTTGGGGCTGTGCCTTAACCATCTTCACCATGTCCTGAATCCCTTGCACGCTCAGTCCGTTGACGATTGTTGTTGCCATTGAAGACCTCCTTATTAATATTAACTTCATTGTAGAGCGTATCCAGGGCCAACGCATCTGACGTTCGTCGTATTTTTATTCCGATGGTGACAATCCAGGTGGTGATGGACGAAGAGATTTACCCGTCAGTGGAGCAAGTCGTGTTCAATGGTGAAAAGGGTGGCGGCGGCTCGGTTAGAAACTCCGATCTTCGCATAGATATGCTCTAGGTGAGAGCGGATGGTACCCTCGCTCACAAAGAGCGTCTTGGCTGCCTGCCGCTTGCCCATGCCTTTGGCCATAAGACGGAGCACCTCCACCTCCCGATCGGTGAGTCCGGCGGGCCACTGTCGTCGAAGAGTCCTCTTTATGGTGGTATCGCTTACCCCGGTCAGGTCCTCAACGAGAGCCTGAAAGGCCTCGGGCCAAAGGCCGGGACCTACATCTTGTCGCATTACCATGACTATGTCGTCGGGATCAAGGGCAGGATGGTCGGGTGTGCCATGGGAAAGCTCATCGAAGCGGTCGGCCACGGCGATAATTCGTGCCCCCGGCGGTATTTGAGCGCCGGGAAGGCCGCGGTGGTAGCCCTGGCCATCCATTCGTTCGTGGTGTGCCCCCACCATGGGGATGAGGGCCTCCAGGGCCGGCACTTTGGACAGGATACGCTCGGAGTAGTAGGGATGGAGCCGCAACTGCTCCCATTCCGCCTCCGTGAGCCGGTCCCGAGGCTTGTTCAGCACGAAGGACGGGACTGCGACAATCCCGATGTTGTGCACCAGGGCAGCCTGATAAATGATGGCTATGTGTGGGCCAGTAAGTCCCATCTTCCGAG
Organism: Dehalococcoidia bacterium; assembly: GCA_016844565.1. Classification (GTDB taxonomy): domain Bacteria; phylum Chloroflexota; class Dehalococcoidia; order JAENJB01; family JAENJB01; genus JAENJB01. The sequence goes on along the minus strand of JAENJB010000207.1, from coordinate 887 downwards.
CGATGCGCTCTGCTAAATCAGCTACTCTGCGGGAATGGCCGGCCAGGAAAGGCGATTTCAGGTCGGCGTAGTCGCCAAAGGCTAGGGCTACGTCCGTCAGCTTCTCTTCCCCGATGTACCGGTAGGGGGACTCCTCTGGCTCCATTGAGCGCACAGTGTCCCACACCCGCTCATGCTCCAGTCCCTTCCAGAAGCTTTCCCCCTGGATTACCGAGAGGAAGGCATCGACCACAGAAGGGTCAAAGGCCTTACCACGCCGTGCGAGAGCCATATGCTTTGCGGCCTCACGACCTTCCACTCGGTGAAAGACCTCCAGGAAACTCGTCACCAGCACAATCCGAGAGACGGTTGGGATAGAGTTGCTCTTGATACCATATGGCATACCGTGGCCGTCCCATTGCTCAAAAACTTGCATCAGTGCGTCCTGGACTGCCCGGGGCATACCCAATCGCTGGGCAATGCGCGCCGCCACATGGCAGGCACTCTCAAACCCTTCCCTCATAAACTCCCGACCCTTTACCAGGAAGTCCAGAATGTGGGCGGCCCGCGTTGGGAACGGGGCTCCCGTCGCTACATATTTCATAAGCCATGAGACGACATCCAAAGGGTTGCGGGCATTGCGAAAGAACTGGAGATCCTGCTTAGCAGCGAGTTCGTCCACCAGCCAGAAACTGGCTAGTTGGCTGGTCCAGGTAGTGCAGCCAGCGTCCTTCAACAGCTCTGCGTAGTACAGATCGGTACGCTGCTCTAATGAAAGTCCCAATTCTTGGGCGATATGCATGCCAATATAACACGACCTCGCCCCATGCTCTGTATGCAGGCCCATCGCCAGGTCGCTCGCCAGAGAGAAGGCCCCTAATAGGTCAGCTAGTCGAATGGCACCCGGG
>JAENJB010000057.1 GCA_016844565.1 Dehalococcoidia bacterium | reverse complement strand
AGGATGAACCTGCACGCTCGGGTGATGAGCGGCGATAACGACCATCACAAAGCCGAAGCGCTGTTCAAGGCGCTGGCCCGGGCCCTTGACTCTGCCTGCCGCATAGATGTCCGCCTCCAGGGCCGCGTGCCCAGCACCAAAGAGGTGATTGAGGGGTAGTTTAAGGCATGGCGGGTTTGGCAGGATTAAGAATTCAGGATTCCAGATGGTGATATAATGACAAATGGGGTGTAGGTCATGAAGATGAAATCGGCGGTGGAAAGCTTTGAGGTGGTGCTTGAGTCAGAGGAAGAAGGGGGTTACCATGTGTATACACCTTCTCTAAAAGGGTGCCATTCCTACGGCGCTACCAGAGAAGAGGCATTGAGGAATATCGCCGAGGCTATTGCTCTGTGGCTGGAGAGCGCCAGAGAACTGGGTATCGCCATACCTGAGAGGGATTCCGTTACCGTAAAGGTCAAGTGACTGAGCGCCTGCCATCTCTTAAACCAAGAGAGGTCATCGGCGCCCTCGAGAAGGCAGGCTGGTATGTTCACCGCCAAAAAGGTGGCCATCTGATAATGCATAAGGCCGGTTCCGCCAACATTATCGTTATTCCTATGCACACTCGCGATTTGCCGAAGGGAACCCTCCGAGGCATTCTGGAAGACGCCGGATTGAGTGTGGCAGGGTTCATCGAATTGCTAAGGCAATAGTAAGCTCATGTGTGCTGAGGAGGACAAGAAGCAGGCGTGGTTCTGGAGCAGACGTTGGCAGGAGGGCGAGAGGGAAGCGGAGGAGGATATCAGCGCTGGGCGTGGCCATAACTTTGATACTGCCAGGGAAGCCATAACCTTTCTCCATTACCGGGCGAAGAAGGGTTCAGGTGCCGCCAGCCTACCCAGATAGCAAAATACATTAACCAGAAGGCGCTCTACAAGGGCCTCCTTCTGGAACAAGCGAACAGCGGCAATACCCACCAGTCCCATTAGTATCCCTGCCTGAACATTCTGACGAAGTGTGTGACTCAGGCGATAGTCCGACTCGAGGTACAGGCGAGGCAAACACGTTCACCGAGCAGCGTAATTTCGCGTAGGCTGAGTCATGGCGCGCCTCTAACACCCCAAGGTACTGAGTAATCGGTCCCTTGGTCTGGAATTATGCCCCATTTGACTAGCTCTTTCTCAATGGCATCGATGTACTTCCAAGTCTCTGCTCGCGGGATCAGGAGATCCTTATGGGCAACCTTGTTTCGCCTGCCGCGTCCTTCATCTACAAGAGCGAAGTCCACCCAGGGTAGAGTGTTCTTGCTTGCCTGCATTAGTTGGCCAAGGCTTGACTTGTTTCGGGGAGCGAGGAAGCGCCCTTCCAAGAGCAGTTGCCTCAATATGTCGTGGAGAACCGAATAGGCATAGATCAGGACCAGATTGTAGGCAAAGTCTGCTAAAGCAACCGGTAATATGTGCCCTCCGCCTATGAACATGTACCTTTGCACCCGGGCCTGTTTACGGCGTACCGACTTCCAGTCAGATCTAATTTCTGTCAACACGTTTTGATTCGCGATCATTCCCGGAAGTACTCACTCAAGGCCTGCTATGGCCACAGACTAACCGTAGGGGGCAAGCTGTCTATCTTCCTCTGTTTCCGACCAAGCTGTTGGCTTGAACTCGACTTCCGTTCCCCGGGTAAAGCGCCCGGCTTTGAATGTCCGGGACTTTGCGTCTATGACCGAGTTCCGCGCCGTTACCCGAGCCAATGACCAAATGGCTCGTAGACTACGGGACTCACCTTGTAGCTGACGGGTTGGAAGCCAGCCCAGAGACAGTTTCGGCAGGCGGACCAAGAACCACGTCCCACCTCTCTGGCCATTGCGAACATGTTATCACAAAACCGCGCGACCAGTAACGCGATGCATCAGCTACGCACTGGCGCCGATGCAAGTGCTTCAAATCATATTGCTCGAAACTGACAAAAGTACTCTTTGGTCGTTGTACGTCATGAGGAATGGTTCGGTGACGACTACTATGAGCGCGACCTGCCAGAGGCAGGCGATGATGACTACCCGTGAGGCAGCCTGTGTTCTGAATGTGAGCGCCAATACCTTGAGACGCTGGCATGACCGGGGCGTAATCAAAGCCTGCCGCATCGGATCGAGGGGCGACCGCAGGTTTCTCAGGAAAGACGTGGAGCGGCTGATCCATCAATTGCACAAGAACGGCGGTGACGAAAGACGGCCCGTCGGCGCGGCCTAGCTGCAACATTCAATCGGCCTTATCCTGACCGAGCCAGCCAGCGCCGCGGCCAGAAGACACCTTTCCCGGGCCGCGCACCAGTGCCCCGGTGCAGCAAGGTTAGGGCAACGTTTTTCCCTTAAGTGCTTTGAGGACCTTCTCTGCTGTGAGAGGTAGGTCCTTGATGCGAACTCCTACAGCGTCATAGACGGCATTGGCGATGGCCGGAGCCACGGGCACAGTAGGCGGTTCCCCGATCCCCTTGACGCCAAAGGGACCAAGGCCGGAAGGAACGCTTATCGTGGCATATTCTATCCTGGGAAGACCGGGGGCCGTGGGTAGGTGGTAGTCCATGAAGCTCGGGTTGAGGACCCGGCCTCTTTGGTTTATGACTTCCTCCGTGAGTGCATAGCCCAGGCCGAAAACCACACCTCCTTCAATCTGTCCCTCCACCAGAAGGGGGTTGATGGCAAATCCCACGTCGTGGCAGGCGAAATACTTAAGCACTCGCACCTGCCCCGTTTCAGCGTCCACCTCCACACAAGCGGCATGGGTACAGTAGTGGGCGCTATCCACCATGCCCTTTGCTTCGGCCAGGGAGGCCACCCATTTCTCCCGAAGGTGTCTTCCTGTGCCTAAGATAGAACCGCCAGGAGAAGTGAGGGCCGCAGTAGCCAGGTCAGCCACAGATATAGCTGTTTCAGGGGTCCCCTTCGCATAGACCTGGCCCCGGCCAATCTCCAGTTCCTCTTCCCTAACTTTCAACCTCAGCGCCGCCAGGCGGAGCAGTTGCCCCCTGGCATCTTCGGCGGCAAGCCTCACGGAAGTGCCCACCCGCCCTGTGGTGAGGCTGCCTCCGGTGCCCCCCTCATGAGGAACAAGTTCGGTGTCGCCGGACACCACCGATACATGTTCGAAAGGAATGCCCAATACCTCGGCCACAATCTGCGACATGGCCGTCCATTGACCACCTCCTACCTCGCTGATGCCACTGAACAGGGTAGCCGTCCCATCCTCGTTGACTCTGACGTAAGCGGAGGAGGCAGGGCCCGCCTGTGCTACAGGGGTGAGGGTCCGTTCTCCACAGGCGATGCCCCAGCCCCGGAAGGGTGCCGACGCTCCCTTTTCTTTGCGCAGATAGTCCGCCACCGCATGGAGGGTTTGCTTCAAACCGGCATTCCGCAAGAGGCCCCTTCCCGGCAGGTTGTCTCCATCCTCCACAGCGTTCTTGAGGCGGAAGTCCATGGGATCCATCCCCAGCTTCCTGGCTACAGCGTCCATGTGGGATTCGAGGGCAAATATCGGCTGTGGAGTCCTGGGGGCCCGACACTGGCCCCGGGGAGTATTGTTCGTGTAGACGACACAACCCTCTACATCGAAATTGGGAATATCATAGAGGCCTGCCAGATGGCCGGTGGCCCCACCTATGTGCCCCAGCACATCGCTGTAAGCGCCAGTATCGAATACAATCCGGCCCTGGAGCGCAACCAGAGTTCCATCCTCTTTGACCCCCACCTTCAGGGTCACCGTGGCGGCTTCCCGATAGTAGCTGCCTACGAATTCCTCCTCCACGGTAAGAGACATGCGCACCGGAAGGGAGGTCCTCTGAGCCAGCAGCATGCAGATAGGCTCCACGCTGGGAGAACCCCGGGAGCCGAAGTCGCCCCCGCCGGTGGTGCTGATGACCCTCACCTGGGAGACGGGCAGCCCGACGATGCTGGCCAGCGCCCGGCGCAATTCAAACGGGGCCTTACTGGGGCTCCAAACGGTCGCCCTGCCCCCAGAATCCACCGCCGCTACTGCTTCATGAGGCTCCATGAGTCCGTGATAGACTGGCTGGGTACTGTAACAGTCCTCATGGATGAGAAAGGCCTCCCGCCAGCCCCGCTCCATATCCCCGTGTTTCAGGGATGCCTGTATTAGTATGTTCCCCTGGCTCAGCCGCTGGGGAGGTAGGGGCTGGTAGCCATCCAGATCTTCGTGGACAATAGGAGCCCCCGGCTTCATGGCCTCCAACGGATCGAAGACGGCAGGTATCTCTTCGTATTCTACCCGGATTAGCTCTATTGCTTCTTCCGCCGTTTCTTTATCCACCGCCGCCACTGCCGCCACTGGCTCCCCGATATGGCGCACCTTGCCCAGGGCAAGAGCGGTGCGGTCCAGCATCCACTTGCCGTAGCGTACTGGAGGGATGTCCCGTCCCGTGGCTACCATCTTGACCCCAGGCAACCGTTCGGCTCGGGAAGTATCGATGCTGAGGATGCGGGCATGCGCAAAGGGGCTGCGCAGGACCTTGGCTGTCAGCATCCCTGGCAAGTGCACATCCGACGCGTATTTGGCCCGGCCGGTCACCTTGTCCCGGGCATCAGTACGAACGACACCTCGACCAAGCACAGAGTATTCAGCCATATACTATCCCACTCAGAGTGACGATTATCGTTACCTCTTGTACCACTAAAACAGCCTTCTCAAAGTGTCGACTCTCTACCAGCTGTCTCTCCCTATGTTCACTATATGTTATATTAAGTGCAAACGATGTACGTAAAGCCGAAGCGCCCCACAGTTTTCTACGGGTGGTGGGTTGTTGGTGCCAGTTCCCTCATTTCGCTATATACGGCCGGAGTAATACACTTCGGCTTCACCGCCGTGTTTGAACCGATAGCAAACGAATTTGGCTGGAGCTATGTCCAGATTTCACTTGCTGCGTCGCTACGAGGCCTGGAGACAGGTCTCCTCGCTCCCATAGTAGGGATGCTTGTAGACCGCTGGGGATCAAGAAAGTTGGTGTTGGGAGGAATTGTAATCTCCGGCCTGGGTCTGGTGCTGTTGAGCCGCATCAATTCCCTTGGCATGTTCTATGCGGCTTTCATCCTGATTGCCATAGGTATTAGTTCCTCCAGCGCCACCGTGTTTCTCACCACGCTGGTGCACTGGTTCCGGAGAAACCTGGGTATAGCCACCGGCATAGCCACGAGCGGCTTCGCCCTGGGTGGGCTACTGGTCCCATTGATGACAACGCTTATTGATACATACGGTTGGCGCACCTCCATGTTCAGCCTTGGGCTAGGTGTATGGCTGATAGGCGTGCCGCTGTCACTTCTAATCAGAAACACGCCCGAACAATATGGGTACTTGCCCGATGGTGACGAAAGCAAGAGTTCCGCTATTGACGAGCGCCATCCACCGACGCATAGGCCCGAGGTGGATATTGCAGCAAGACAAGCCTTGAAGAGCTCGGCATTCTGGCACATAGCGCCGGCGTTTATGTGTCAGATAATGGTCATAAACGCTGTAGTGGTCCATGTGATGCCCTATCTGAGCTCCTTGGGCATCAGTCGAGCCGCCTCCAGTTTCGTAGCCAGTGCGATACCCGTGGCAAGCATCCTTGGCCGATTGAGCTCCGGCTGGTTTGCGGACAGGCTCGATAAGAAGCGGGCGGCTGCCACCGGCTTTGTTCTGACGGGCCTGGGCCTGCTCTTGTTCAGCTTTATATCTCCGGGGCGATTGTGGGTTGTTCTGCCTTTTCTCCTCCTCTTCGGTATTGGGTGGGGTGCCAGCGTCACCATGAGGGTATCTTTGCTAAGGGAGCATTTTGGCAGGAAGATATTCGGCACGGTCCATGGTTTCACTCTCGGTGTGACTATGGTTGGGAACATCATCGGTCCGCCTCTGGCCGGCTGGGTATATGATAAGTGGGGCAGCTATCAGGGAATCTGGTTGGCGCTTGTTGGCGTGAGCGCTGTGTCCGTGCTAATAGTAGCCCTTACACCACCGGTCAGTAACAGAACTCAACTTGGTGATAAACAAAACGCTTGAAAGGCACACAATGTGACGGAATGTTAAATTGGGACGAGAAGGTGCGAAGGTATTCAGAGTAGCTGAGCTTCCTTTGCCCTTGTTCCCTCACTCCTGGTACTGTTTCGGCATTCAACAACGGTAGTCTGGCGAGCAACGTAGAAACCGGTGGCAGGGCAGGCTCCCGCGCTTTTGACAGAGAATGGCTTTGGTCTTAAAATGTGCGTTCGGCCAAGAGCGATTCTTTCAGGGAGGGTCTGAATGAACACTGTTGATTTCATCAATATCGCATCCGCCATATGCGCCGACCGGCCCATGGTCATCTTCGAGGGGAAGAAGCTCACCTTCTCCGAGATAAACGAGAGGGCGAACCGTCTGGCCAATGCTCTCCTCAAGCTGGGCAGGAAGAAGGGCGACCTGGTGGCGATCCTCCAGGTGAACTGTCCGCAGTATATAGAGACCTATTTCGCCTGCGCCAAAGCCGGTCTCATCCTCTCACCCTTGAATTTCCGGGCCAAGGCCGAGGAACTGTCCTACATGCTTAATTTCGCCGAGACGAAGACGCTCCTGGCGGGAGACCGCTACGTCGACATGGTCTCCGGTATGAAGGCGGACGTGCCGACGGTCAAAGACTTCATCGCCCTGGACGGCAAGGCCCAGGGCATGCTCTACTATGAGGACCTTCTCGCCGGGTCTTCTCCGGACGAACCGGTGACCGAGATAGGTGATGACGATGTCACCATACTCATGTTCACCGCCGGCACGACCGGGCGGCCCAAGGCCGTGCCCCTGAGGCATAACGCCTTTGCCGCCTACGCGCTGGAGAACGTCGAGCCTCCCAACCCGGATAGCTCCGAGGTCAACCTGCTCACCGTTCCTCTCTACCACGTGGCCGGAATTCAAGCCATGCTGGCATCGACCTACGGCGGGCGCACGATGGCGATGATGCGGCAGTTCGAGGTTAAGGAATGGATGGAGACGGTGCAGAAGGAGAAGGCCAACCGGGCTATGCTGGTGCCGACCATGCTCAAGTGGATCATAGATGACCCGGATTTCAAAAAGTACGACCTCTCCAGTCTGAAGGTGGTGACGTATGGGGCGGCTTCGATGCCTTTTGAGGTGATAAAGAAGGCCATCGAGGTCATGCCCAAGGTCCAGTTTATTAACGCCTTCGGCCAGACGGAGACGGCCTCGACCATTACTATGCTCGGGCCACTCCGGAGCAGAAGGAGAAGAAGCTGTTGCGGCTGCGCTCATCCATCGGGAGGGCGATGGCCGATGTGGAGGTGAGGATAGTGGACGAGGAGAACCGCCCGGTGTCCCATGGCACGGTGGGCGAGATAGTCGCCCGTGGCGCCCGGGTGATGAGCGGCTATTGGAAGGACAAGGAGAAGACGGCCAAAGCCATCGACAAGGAGAGCTGGCTGCACACCGGGGATATGGGGTACATGGATGATGAGGGCTACATCTACCTGGCCGGACGCGGCGACGACATGATTATCCGCGCTGGCGAGAACATCTCTCCGGAGGAGGTGGAGCAGGCTATTCAGTCCCATCCTAAGGTTGAAGAGGCCGGAGTCATCGGCGTCCCCGACCCCGCCTGGGGACAGGAGGTGAAGGTGGTGGTGGCGCTGAAGAAGGGCCAGAAGGCGACGGCTGAAGAGATAATAGAGTACAGTAAAAAGAAGCTCTCCAGCTTCAAGGCGCCTAAGGCCGTGGCCTTTGTGGACGTCCTGCCACGGAACCCCATGGGTAAGCTGATCAGGAAAGAGCTGCGAGAGAAGTACGGGAAAACCCTGTAAGGTACTCTCTCGCGTCTCCATTTGCCATTGCGAGCCCGCCGTAGGCGAGGCGCGGCAATCTCATGGCAGGCCTCTTTCAAGCCTACTTCTTGAGTAGCGAAGCCACCACTTCGGCCAGGTCCAGCACCTTTAGACTCTCCTCTTTGCCCTTGCTCTTCACGGCATCTTCGAACATCTGGATACAATAGGGGCAATTGGCGGTGATGAGTTCCGGCTTGGTCTCCAGGAGTTGCTCCAGGCGCATATCGCTTATCTTCTTGCCCCCGGTTTCCTCTATCCAGAAGTGCCCGCCGCCTCCGCCGCAGCACAGTCCGCGGGTGCGGGAGGCCGCAACCTCCCTTACGGCGAGCCCCGGAACGTGGGAGAGCACCTTTCGCGGCGCCTCATAGATATCGTTGTGCCTACCGAGATAGCAGGAGTCGTGGTAGGCGGCTATCTTTTTCATCTCTTTCAGCTCGCCTAGCTTGTTCTGCCGGAGCAGTTCAGCAATGTACTGGCTGTGGTGGACCACCTCGAATTCTCCGCCGAACTGGGGGTACTCGTTCTTGATGGTGTTGAAGCAGTGCGGACAGGTGGTGACAATCTTCTTGACGCCGTAGCGTTTGAGGGTCTCGATGTTCTGCTGGGCCAGCATCTGGAAGAGGTACTCGTTGCCTATCCTTCTCGCCGGCTCGCCGCAGCAGGTCTCCTCCGTCCCCAGAACGCCAAAGTTGATGCCTGCCGCCTTCAGAATCCTGGCGAAAGCCACCGCAACCTTCGTATTCCGTTCCTCCAGGGACGCGGTGCATCCCACCCAGTAGAGGAGGTCCACCTCCTTATTCTCGGCCAGGGGTTTCACTTCCTGCCCTTTGAACCAGTCGGTGCGCGCGAGCGTGGTGCCGCGGCAGGTGTGCCCCCGCGCCTCAAGGCACTTGAGGATGGTGCCCGTCGTCTCGGGGAACCTGGACTGTTCCAGCACCAGGTTCCGCCTCATGTCGACTATCTTGTCGATGTGCTCGATGAAAACCGGACAGCGCTCCTGGCAGGCCCTGCAGGTGGTGCAGTCCCAGATGGCCTGTTCCGCCACCACCTCCCCGATGAGGGCCGGGAGCTTGCTCTCGCCCTCGGGGGCTTTGGCCAGCAGGTCGGCCCCGTGAGTTATCAGGTGCTCTTTCATATCCACGATGATCTTCTTCGGAGAGAGCACCTTGCCGCTCAGGTAGGCGGGGCAGTTCTCCTGGCACCGTCCGCATTCGGTGCAGGAGTAGAGGTCCATAAGCTGTTTCCAGGTAAAGTCCTGGAGCTTCGGCACGCCGAAGGTCTCGGCACCCTCCAGGTTCACCGGCGACAGGGCGCCCTTGGGACGTTGAGAGCGGAAGAAAATGTTAAATGGGGACACCAGGATGTGCAGATGCTTGGAATGGGGGATGTAGGCCAGGAAGCCGAGGAGGAGCCCTATGTGCAGCCACCAGAAGACCTGATACAGGATGCGGTTGGTCCCTTCCGCCACCCCGGAGAAGCCCTGGGCCAGGGCCCCGGCTACGGGAGTCGATATGAGGATCGTCTCCCCCATCGACCGGCGGAAGCCCTCCATCAGGAAGTTGGTGGCCATCAGCAGGAAGATGAAGCTCAGGATATAGGCGGCGTCGGCGGTCTGGCTGAGTCGCTTGGGCTTCAGGACATAGCGGCGGAAGATAGCGATCAGGATGGCCAGCATGACCAGCAGCCCCAGGACTTCCAGTACAGTGTAGAAGCCCCGGGCGATGCCGTCGCCCAGGATGAAGGCCGCCGATTCCTCTTTGATGGCGTCAGCGACCAGGAAAAGGTAGCTGACACTGAAGAATATGAAGCCCCAGAAGATAAAGAAGTGCCCCAGTCCGGCCCGGTCTTTCGGGGAGACCTCTCTCAGTGTGCATATTTGTGGAAGGACCCGCCAGAGGGTCGTCCACAACCTCTTATCCAGGTTGCCCAGCCGCTGGTCCGGCTTGCCCATGCGGAGGTAGCGGTAGAGGTTGTAGAGGCGGTTGGCGAATATTGCCAGAGCAATAACCAGTAACAAGAGAAATATGGCGAAGCCGGGCACTATGCCGTAGGACTCGCTAAGAGGGGACATCGGGTTACCTCCTTAATTCAAACTCTAAAGTATAGCCGACCAGCTTGCCTTTCTCAAGATTTCAGCGAAGCTGGTTCTGGGCCAGGAAGACGCCCAGGAACAGGGCTAGCAGGTCGAGAAGGCCGATGCCGAAGCGAAGCGCCAGCCAGAAAGGCGAGAAACCTGAGAAGCTGATGAGGAAGCTCAAGATGAAGGCCAGGCTTCCGATGACGGCGAGCCAGAGGTTGCGTTTCCGGTTCACCGCCCGGCTGGTGATTTCCCCGATGAGGTAACCTGCTCCCGCCGCCAGGAGCAGGTTGAAGAAACCAAAGGGCGTTACGCGGGATAAGAACCACCATAGCACGCCTACGACAAGGGCCGCTCCAAGGCCGGCTCCCACAGCTCGAAGGTACCAGATGGTGGAGAGTTGATACGTGGGGGTTCGCCTCACCCGGGCGCACTTCGGGCAGCGGCCTCCGACCGGTGTCATCACCATGCATTTCGGGCAGATGGGTTGGCCGCATTTGCCGCAGCTGAGATTGGTTTCCATCTCCGGATGGATAGCGCAGCGCATAAAGCAATTCAGCCGCGACTTCAGTCGGAGCTGAGTTTTCCCTCCCGTTCAACTTTCGTGTCCTTCTTCGACTGGCGGCGCACCCACGTTTTTCGGTCTCTTACATCTCTGTCCAGCAGCAGGCGGTAGAGAAGGACCCACCGCCCGTTCCGGGCATAGGCGTCCACGCCCTGATCGGGTACCAGCCTCTTCACTACCACCAGCAGGAAGACAGCCAGAGAGGCCAAGACAACTCCCTGGCCTTTCCCAAGTCCTATCGAGGCTAGTGGTATGCAGGCCATGGCAACGAGAGCTCCCAGCGGGGTGCTGAAGGCGATGGTAATCATTAATCCGAGGCCCACGCCTGCGGCCAACTGGAGCGGGGCCAGTAGCAGCAATGCACCACAGGCGGTGAGAAGCCCCCGCCCACCGCGGAACCCCACGAAGACCGACCAGTTGTGCCCGGCGATGGCGGCGAGTCCGGCGCTCCATTGAGCGGCGGGCTCAGCTCCAGCCCATCGGGCGAGCAGGACGGCCAGCAGACCCTTGCCGGTATCGACGAGTGCCACCACGAGGGCCCATCGGCGGGAGATATTCGTCCAGACGTTGGTGGCCCCGCCGGCGCCGCTGCCGACCCGTCTAATATCTACCCGGCTGCGCTTCCCTATCAAAAAGGCGGTGGGGAAAGAGCCGATCAGGTAGGCCAGTATCACAAGTCCAGCTGTTTGCCATATCATCGGAGATTGTCTAGAAACATTACTTTTTATATCACCCTCACCTCTCCTCTCCCGTCGGGGGAGAGGAAAATCCTCTCTCCCCTGGAGGGAGAGAGTTAGAGTGAGGGGGATTCAGGACTGCGGGCCGGGCCACGGCTGCGCCAGCTGCTTCGCCCTGTCGCCGGCCCGAGCGAGAAGCTGCTCCATACACTCTTGAGGCAGTTCCAGCGCGCCCGGCTGGGTCTCGCCTATGTCTTCCAGTCCGTGAAAATCGCTCCCTCCGGTGGTCACCAATCCGTATCTTCTGGCGAGTGCTACCAGTCTTTCCCTGATCTCCGATGTGTACCCATTGTAATAGGCTTCCAGTCCGACCAGGCCGGCTGAGACCAGCCTGGTGACCATGGCTTCCTCTACCTCGCCCGGGTGGGCCAGGACGGGTAACCCTCTGGCTTTGACCACGAACTGCACGGCCTCCTCGGGGGTCATCTTTTCCCTTTCCGCATAGGCAGGGCCGTCGCGCCCGATGTACTTCACGAAGGCCTCGCGGAGCGAGGTTACATAGCCGCGCTCAAGCATGGCCTGAGCAATGTGTGGCCGTCCTATCGAGCCGGGGCCGGCGATCTCCAGCACCCGCTGCCACTTGATGGGCATGCCCATCGCTGCCAGCTTGGCCAGCATGCGCTGGCCGCGGTTGTGCCGGGAATCGCGAAGGCCTTTCAGCGCGGTCGTGAAATAGGCGTCTTCGTAGTCTATGAAGTATCCCAGTACGTGTATCTCGCCGTGAGCGATGTCCGTGCTCATTTCCACTCCGGGGATAACTCTCAGCTTCGGGTGGGCCCGGGCCGCTTCCAGCGCCGGACCGATGCCGTCCACGCTGTCGTGGTCGGTGATGGCAATAAAACTCAGCCCCAGTTCAGCCGCCCAATCCACGAGCTGTTTGGCGGTCAAGAGGCCGTCAGAGGCGGTGGTGTGAAGGTGGAGGTCGAACTTCATCATGCCACTACTCTCGAAACCCGGCTGATGCTGATGGCCGCGCCCGTGGAGTCGTTCACCTCGATCACCATAGCGTTGAGGCTGGCAGGGCCCTTTGCGGGTTCAAGGTGGTTGGGCAGGGAGGTGAGAAAGCGCCTGATGACGCTATCCGTATCCACGCCGATGACGGAGTCGACCGGGCCGGTCATGCCCACGTCGGTTACGTAGGCGGTGCCCCTGGGCAGAATGCATGAATCCACCGTGCCGACGTGGGTGTGCGTGCCCAGGACGGCGCTTACTCGGCCATCGAGATATCGTCCCAGGGCTACCTTCTCCGAGGTAGCTTCAGCATGGAAATCCACGATGATGACCGGCGGCTTGTTCTTCAGTTCTTTGAGCAACTGGTCCATAGCGCGGAAGGGGCAGTCGACGGATCCCATGAAGGTGCGACCAATCAGGCTGACTACCATGAAGCGCTCTGTTTGCCAGTAGCCCCTTCCGGGAACCCCCGGAGGATAGTTGAGAGGGCGGAGGAGTGGTTCGTCGCCGCCCAGAAAGGGGATGATCTCCTTCTGGGCCCATATGTGATTGCCTGAGGTCAGGACATCCACGCCGGCGTCAATGAGTTCCCTGGCAGTATCGGGGGTTACGCCGATTCCCCCGGCGGCATTCTCGGCGTTGGCCAGGACGACGTCCAGGCGGTATTCAGAACGCAAAGCGGGCAGGAGTTGCTGGACAGCCTTCCTCCCCGGCTTGCCCACCACGTCTCCGATGAGGAGGATTCGCAAGTCCTATCCTTCCCGAAAGCTAGCAGTCGGTCCGAGTCAGGGCCACTAAGGTGCACCTATTTGGCGTAGTCCACCGCCCGGGTCTCCCGGATAACGGTTACCTTGATCTGCCCTGGATAGCGCAATGTTTCCTCTATTTTCTTGACGATATCCCTGGACAGGCGTATGGCTCCCAAGTCGTCTACTGATTCCGGCTTGACCATGATGCGTACCTCTCGGCCAGCCTGGATGGCGAAAGACTTTTCTACTCCCTCAAAGCTGTTGGCGATGCTTTCCAGCGACTCGAGCCGCTTGATGTATTGCTCCCAGGCCTCGCGTCTGGCTCCAGGTCTGGCTCCGCTGATGGCGTCAGCCGTCCCAACGATAAAGCCCATTACGCTCTCCGTGGTTGCCTCTCCATGGTGTTCACCAACCGCCTGAGCTACGCCAGGGGTCTTGTCCCACTGGGCCACCAGGTCGGAGCCGACCTGAGCGTGGGGGCCTTCTATGTCCTGAGTGACCGCTTTGCCGAGGTCGTGCAGCAGGCCGGATTTGCGGGATATTTGTGCGTCGCCCCCTATCTCTGCAGCCAGGGCCCCGGCGAGGTGGGCGACTTCCATGCTGTGGGCGAGGACGTTCTGGCCGTAGCTGGTGCGGTACTTCAGCCTCCCGAGCAGCTTGACCAGTTCGGGATGCAGTCCGGGCACTCCTGTTTCGTAGGCGGCTTTTTCACCCTCGGTGCGAATGGTATTGTCGACCTCGTTTCTAGCCTTCTCGACTACCTCTTCGATCCTCGCCGGGTGGATGCGGCCATCGAGGATGAGCTTGTTCAGTGCCAGACGAGCTATCTCGCGCCGCACCGGGTCGAAGCTGGAGATAGTTACCGCCTGGGGGGTATCGTCTATGATGAGGTCGACGCCGGTGGCCTGCTCCAGTGCCCGGATATTCCGCCCTTCGCGGCCGATGAGGCGTCCCTTCATGTCATCGCTGGGCAAAGGGACCACCGAGACTGTGGTCTCCGGGACCACCTCGGTAGCGCAGCGCTGAATAGCTAGAGCGAGGACTTTCTTGGCTTTCTCCTGAGACTCATCCTTCAGTTTGATCTCAAACTCGTGAACCCTCCGAGAAGTCTCCTCCTGAAGCTCCTTCTCGATTTCCTTGAGGAGCAGTTGCTTTGCCTCCTCGGTGCTGATGGTGGCAATCTTCTCCAGGTCTTCTAATCTCCTTTTCTTCAGGTTCTCCAACTGGAGCCGGGCTGCTTCTGCCTCCTTTTCCTTGTTTGTCAGATTGCGTTCTCTACGTTCCGCGCCATCGATCTTGCGTTCCAGGTTCTCCTCTTTTTGGGTCAGACGGCGTTCCTGCTTCTTCAGTTCCTCGCGGGTTTCCTTGTATTCTGCCTCTAGCTGGGCTCTCGCCTTGATGGATTCCTCCTTGGCCTCGAGGAGGATCTCCTTCTGTTTTGCTCTGGCCTCTTCGATTATCTGCTCGTTTTGCTGCTGAGCATCCTTCAGTCTCTTGGTGGCTGTGAAGAGCCGGGCGAAGAATACAATGGCACCCCCCAGGAGGAACGCCGCCAACGATACGGCAACTGTCGTAATTATCGTTGACACTTTGCATCTCCTTCTTCAATCTTTCCCCAGTAGGGTTAACGGGTAATCTTAGTCTATGATAGCTTTGACTGTCAAACAACCGAAGCTTGACACCATTGGAAGAAGCAAGGTTATAATCCTCGCCGGACGATTGTTATGCAACATGCCAGGGATATTCAGCGGCATCTGGCAGGCCGTGTCATCGGAAGGAACGAGCTTGGGGCGCCGGTCCTCATCGCCGGAGTGGACATCTCAGGGGAGAGAGACGGTGTGGCTGTGGCGGCAGTGGTGGTGCTGAGACATCCGCAAATGGAACTGGTGGAGGTGCAGGTGGCGGAGGGCAGGCCTGGCTTCCCGTATGTTCCGGGTCTGCTCTCTTTCCGCGAGTCCCCCCTGATCATCGCCGCCTGCGAGAAGCTGAGTCATGAGCCGGACCTGCTGCTGGTGGACGGCCAGGGCGTCGCCCATCCGAGAAGATTGGGCATCGCCTCTCATCTGGGCCTGCTCTTCGACCTGCCGTCAATCGGCTGTGCCAAGTCCATCCTCTGCGGAAAGCACGGGCCGCTAGATGAGGAGGGGCAAGCCGAGCTCATAGATGCGGGTGAGGTGGTTGGCATGGCAGTGAGGACGAAGGGCAGTGCGCGGCCTGTTTATGTTTCTATCGGACATAAGGTTGACCTCCCGGCGGCCGTCTATTGGGTGAGACAGTGCTGCCGGGGCGACAGACTTCCAGAGCCAACGCGTCTGGCCCATCTGGCGGCCGGCGGCAGGCTGAAGGGTGATTTCGGCGTTTGATGGAGAGCCTTGAGCGGGCTTGAAAGGGATACGTTCATGTCTTACAATGGAGTCAGTCCTTTCCAGTGGTATGGTATTCACAGTTCGCTTGAAGGCCTGTTGCCAGGAAGGAATTCAGATGCATGAAGAGCTTGCCAAGTTGCAGGAGTTGCGTTCCAGGATTTCTAGCCTAATGGTGCGTCTTTGACGTCACCGAGTTAGAGAGGCAGGCCGCCGCTCTGGAGGAGGAGTCCTCCCATCCTGATTTCTGGCAGGATCAGAAAGAGGCGCAGCGGGTGATGAGACGGCTCAACGGGCTCAAGGAGCAGGCGCAGACATGGAGGGGGTTGGAGAAGAAGGTGACTGACCTTCACGGGCTGGCTGTTCTGGCGTCGGAGGAAGATGAGAAGGCTCTGGCTGAGGAGGTGGCCTCCGAGAGGGAGGCCTTGGCTTCCTTTCTGGACAAACTGGAGCTGAAGCTACTCCTGAGCGGTCAGATGGATGGCCGGAATGCGCTGCTGGCGGTCCATGCCGGGGCCGGCGGGACGGAGTCGCAAGACTGGGCGCAGATGCTCATGCGCATGTACCTGCGCTGGGCTGAACGGAGAGGCTACGAAGTGGAGGTGCTGGACTCCTCTCCCGGAGAGGAAGCGGGTATAAAGAGCGTGGTCCTCAGCATTAGCGGCGATCATGCCTACGGGTATTTGAGGTCGGAGCACGGGGTGCACCGGCTGGTGCGCATGTCCCCTTTCGATGCCGACCATGCGCGCCATACCTCTTTTGCTCTGGTGGAGGTGTTGCCCGAGGCGGAGGCAGACGTGGACCTGAAAATCAACCCCGATGACTTGAAGATGGAGTTCTATCGCTCCAGCGGTGCGGGGGGGCAGAATGTGCAGAAGGTGAGTACCGCGGTGAGGATCGTCCACAAGCCCACCGGCCTCGTGGTCACCTGCCAGAGCGAACGGTCCCAGCACCAGAACAAGGCCATCGCCTTGAGACTCCTCTACGCCCGGCTTCTGGAGTTGGAGCGGAAACAGAAAGAGGAGGAGAGGGCCCGTATCAAAGGGAAGCGCATCGACGCCGGCTGGGGCAATCAGATAAGGAGCTATGTCCTGCACCCTTACCGGATGGTGAAGGACCACCGTACCGGCTATGAGACGGGTGACACTGAAGCTGTTCTCGACGGCGGGCTGGATGAATTCATCGGCGCCTATCTTAGGGCAAGATTGGGTGAGGAGAATGGTTAGACGACCGGGCCATCCCGTCATTGCGACCCTGAACGGAGTGAAGGGGAAGCAATCTCCGAGCCCCTATGACCCAGAGCCGTGTGAGATTGCTTCGTCGACCCGCTACGCGGTACTCCTCGCAATGACAGTCGAACGACTTGGGTGAGGAAAGTTGATGAAAAAGCTGTTACTGCTGGTTGTTGTGCTTCTGGTCGGCCTCGTGCCGGTCGCGGTGGAGGCTCAAGATATTGCGGTGCTGTCCTCAAGCGCCGTGCCCTCGTTCCCCCTGTCCCTTGAGTTTAGAGTCAGGGCGCAGAGCAGCGCAGAAATCAATTTCGTGGTCCTGCATTACCAGGTGGAGAGGTTGAACTATGCCAGGGTGACCAGTGAGGTGAGGCCGCGCTTCAAGCCGGGCTCCACGGTGGAGGCGACCTGGCGCTGGGATATGAGGCTGGGGGGTGGCCTGCCTACGGGGGCGAGACTGAAGTACTGGTGGACTGTTGGCGACGCCGCTGGGCGCAAGCTGGTCACCGAGCCGAAGACGTTTGAGTTCAACGATGAGCGCTATAAATGGAGGAGTCTCACCGCAGGTTCGGTGACCCTCTCCTGGTACGAGGGCGACGAGGCTTTCGCCCGCGAGCTGTTGAATGCGGTGCAGGCCAGTCTTGACAGATTGGGCCGAGATATGGGGGCACGGCTGGAAAGACCAGTCAGAGC
Organism: Dehalococcoidia bacterium; assembly: GCA_016844565.1. Classification (GTDB taxonomy): domain Bacteria; phylum Chloroflexota; class Dehalococcoidia; order JAENJB01; family JAENJB01; genus JAENJB01. Next base: position 5,378 of record JAENJB010000057.1, on the reverse strand, counting down.
TTTCATCTACGCCAGCGGTCGTGACTTGCAGGGAGCGCTGGTCTATCCCGTGGGGTGGGAAGGTGGTGTGGCCATCAGTGAATTCGGCACGGTGATGATCGGCATCCCGACCAGCGAACTCGCCTGGGGCAAGCGGGCCATCGCTCACGAGATAACGCATCTTCTTGTCGGCCAGGTAACCTTCAGTCCCTATGCCGACCTCCCTATCTGGCTCAATGAGGGCCTGGCGATGTACGGCGAGGGGCCGCTGGAGCAAGGCTATGCATCGTTGCTGCAACAGGCCATTTCTCAGAAGACCCTGATCTCAGTTCGCAGCCTCTCGGCGCCTTTTTCGACCGATCCCAGGCTGGCGGTTCAGTCCTATGCTCAGAGCGAGGCCCTGGTGGAGTTTCTCTTGACGAAGTATGGCCGGGACAAGCTGCTGGCACTACTGGACACCTTCAAGCAGGGCGCTACTTTTGATGGCGCCCTGAAGTCGGTTTACGGCTTCGACCTGGACGGGCTGGACAAGCTGTGGCGGGATAGCCTGGAGACCAGGAAGACCACGGCTTCACTTCCGCTCAGGCCCAGGGCAAACGAGCTGGCTCAACGGCCGGTCCCGGCTTTGCCGGCTGCTGCCTGGGGATTACTGGTATTCCCCGGGGTACTTGCTTTCGGCTATTCGGTGAGGCGACGGCGGTGAAGAGCTCATTCACCATCCATGATTTGCCTGTCGCGGAGAGGCCACGCGAGAGAATGATGAGGTACGGCGCCGAGAGTCTCTCGGCGGTGGAGCTCCTGGCCCTGATTCTGGGCCGAGGAATAAAGGGGGAGTCGGTGATGGTCACTGCCCAACAGTTGCTCAGTCGCTTTGGCAGCTTCGGCGGGATGGCCAGTGCTTCCCTCGAAGAACTCTCCACGGTGAGGGGCATAGGGCCGGCGAAGGCAACCCAGCTCAAGGCTGCTTTCGAACTGAACAGGAGGCTGGAGGAGCAGACTTCCATTCCCGAGGCGGCCGAGGCGGTGAAGTCACCGCAAGATGGCGTGGGCCAGGTGAGGAGTATGCTGAAGGGAAAGAAGAAGGAGCACTTTCTGGCTATACTACTGAATACCCGCAACCGGGTCATCAAAGTGATCCCGATATCGATGGGTACCCTGGATTCAAGCCTGGTCCATCCGCGGGAGGTGTTCCAGGAGGCCATCTCGGCCTCGGCGGCCTCCATGATCGTCGCCCACAATCACCCTTCAGGGGACCTGTCCCCCTCCGAGGAGGATATCAAGCTTACGAAAAGATTGAAGGAAGCAGGAGAACTCCTGGGTATCGAAGTCCTCGATCATCTCATCGTCGCTGATACGGGATTCATCAGTATGAGGGAGAGGAAGCTGCTCTAAAATGAACCGTTTTCGCTGTCACATATCTTTAGCACTGGTGTTAGTGAGCCTGATGGCGCTGCTTCTGGGCGTCGGTTGTCGAGAAGGACAGACGCCGGAGAAGCCCCAGGGCGAGCAGGAGTCGCCTGGTCCGGGTGGGCCGCAGGGGCCGTCTCCAGAGAGGTCCCAGGCGACGCTGAGGCTCTTCCAACTGGGCCCGGTGACTATGGACCCCGCTCTATCCGGTGATTCGAGGTCACACATCTACATCACGCACATTTTCAGCGGCCTGGTGGCCATGGACGAGGATCTGAAGCCGGTCCCTGATATAGCGAGTCGCTGGGATATCAGCTCTGATGGTAAGACCTATACCTTTCACCTGAAGAAAGGGGTGAAGTTCCACAACGGGCGGGAGGTCAAAGCCGGCGACTTCAAGTACTCCTGGGAGCGCGCTGCCGACCCTGCTCTTCAGTCTCAGACGGCGGGCACCTACTTGGGCGACATCGTCGGGGTCAAGGAGAAGCTGGCGGGGCAGGCGAAGGAGGTGAGGGGAGTGAGGGTGGTTGACGATTACACTATCGAGGTCACCATTGATGCTCCCAAGGCCTATTTCCTGGCTAAGCTGTCCTATCCGACCGCTTTTGTCGTTGATAAAGAAAATGCGGGAAAGGGCGCTGACTGGTGGTCACAGCCCAACGGCACCGGCCCTTTCAAGGTGGCCCGGTGGAAAGAAGGCGATGAAAGCCTCACCATGGAGCGGAACGACGCCTATTACGGACGGGTGCCGGTGGTCTCCAGGGTGGTCTTTATGCACCGGGGGGGCATACCTATGCGGCTCTATGAAACGGGAGATATAGACGCCGTCAACCTCGACCTTAATTTTCTGGAGCAGGTGAAGGATCCTTCCAACCCGTTGAGTAAGGAAGTACAGGTGTCCCCTGAGCTCAGCTTGTTCTACATAGGGTTCAATATCACCAGACCTCCTTTCGACGATGTCAAAGTGCGCCAGGCCTTCGCGCAGGCCGTGGATAAGGAGAAGATAGTGACCCTTATCCTGAAGGGAACATCGGAGAAGGCGAACGGTGTACTACCAACGGGGATGCCCGGTTTTAACAAAGACTTGAAGGGGCTAAGCTATGACGTGATCCGGGCGAAACAGCTCCTGACGGAATCAAAGTACGGGGTGACGGGCAAGCTGCCACCTATCATCTTTACCACCGGCGGCTACGGTGGCGCCGTCAGTGGTTTGATCGGGGCGCTCATCCAGGATTGGCAGAAGAACCTCGGTGTAGAAATCGAGGTGAGGCAGTTGGAGCCGGACTTCTACCTCTATGGCTTGAAGAAGGAAAAGAACGAGCTTTTCGATTTCGGTTGGGTGGCCGATTATCCCGATCCGCAAGACTTCCTTGATATTCTGCTGAGCACCGGGAGCGAGTACAACACCGGCGAGTACAGCAACCGCGAGGTAGACCAGCTACTGATCCGGGCGGGTACCGAGCGTGACACGGAGCAAAGGTTCGTGCTCTACCGGCAGGCGGAGGAGAAGGTTGTGCAAGAAGCCGCCATTATTCCTTTGTACTTCGGGCGGAACTATTTTCTTGTGAAACCATATGTTCAGGGGCTGACCCTCAGCCCCACGGGGATACCCTCACTGACGCGGGCTGTAGTCAAGCCTCACTAGTGTGGTGTTTCTAACGCTTCGTTAGCTAACGCATTGGCTGTCATTCTGAACGAAGTGAAGAATCCGCCCCCCCTAGCGGCGACTACGGATTCTTCGTCGCTGCGCTCCTCAGAATGACACCGGTTCCTGTAGCTAACGCTATTTGCGATGCACCACACTAGTACTTAGTTGCAGCAGTCCTTGTACGATAAGAGAATTCCTCTCCCTCGACGGAAGAGGCTAGGTGAGGGTGAAATCTCAGCATGAGCTGAAGCCCCCTCTCTCTAACTCTCCCCCTCAAGGGGGGAGAGGACTGTCTGGCTTTCTACGCAAGCAAGTACTAGCCCCGTCTTTCCAGCACCGTTCGGACAGTCCCACCGATATCGGCCGGGCTTCGTACGATGGTGGCCCCTGCCCTTTCCAGGGCGGCGATCTTCTCCTGGGCTTTGCCTGTGTTGCCACTGACGATGGCGCCGGCATGGCCCATCCGCCGTCCGGGGGGGGCGGTGATGCCGGCGACGAACGCGATGACTGGCTTGCTCATCCCCGTCTGGATAAAGTCGGCAGCTTCCTGCTCCAGGGTGCTGCCGACTTCGCCGATGAGCACCACCGCTTTGGTGTCCTCGTCTTGCTGGAAGAGCTGGAGGATGTCCACAAAGGTGCTGCCGGGTAACGGGTCGCCCCCGATGCCGATGCAGGTGGACTGCCCTATCCCGCATTGGGTCAACTGGGCGACAGCCTCATAGGTCAGAGTGCCGCTACGGGACACTACCCCCACAGGGCCGGGCCGGTGTATGTCACCCACCATGATGCCCGCCTTACTCTTGCCCGGGGAGATTGCGCCCGGACAGTTGGGGCCGATAAGGCGCGTGGGTTTGCCCTTGAGATAGGAGTGAACCTCCATCATATCCTTTATCGGAATGCCTTCGGTGATGCAGATGATTACGGGTATGCCGGCGCCGGCGGCTTCGATGATAGCGCTGGCAGCGTTGGGGGCGGGAACGAAGATGAGGCTCGTGCTGGCCCCGGTCTCTTCTGCTGCCTGACTTGCCGTGTTAAACACGGGTATGCCCAGCACTGAGCTCCCCCCTTTGCCAGGGGTCACCCCGGCCACAACTCTCGTGCCGTATTCGAGGCAGCGCTGGGCGTGGAAACGGCCTTCGGAGCCGGTCATGCCCTGGATCAGCAGCCTCGTCTTCTCGTCTATGAGTATGCTCAAAGATTGCCTTTCTCCGCCGCCCCGCTGGCGGCACGGACGACCTGGCGGGCTGCTGCGGCCAGGTCGTCCGCTTCGATGTACGGGATGCCAGACTCCCTCAGAATGCGCTTTCCTTCTTCCACGTTGGTGCCCGCCAGGCGGATGACCAGGATGACCACCGGGACGTGGATTTCCATCTGCCGGTAAGCCTCTACTATTCCGCGGGCGACTATGTCCACGCGGGCCATGCCTCCGAAGATGTTAACGAGGACGGCCTTCACCTCCGGGTCCTGAGTGAATACTTTGAAGGCATTTGTCACCCGTTCGGGGGCGTTCAGCGTGCCAATATCCAGGAAGTTAGCCGGACTGCCGCCGGCCATCTTGATGAGGTCCATCACTGCCATGGCCAGGCCAGCGCCGTTGACCATGCAACCGATATTCCCCTCCAGCTTGATGTAATTCCGCACTCCCAGTTGTGTGGCCTGTATCTCGCGCGGTTCTTCCTGAGACAGGTCCTGCAACGCCGCGAGGTATTGGTGGCGGAACAGGGCGTTGTCGTCCAGGACGATCCTGGCATCGAGGGCCAGGAGCTTCCCGTCCGTGGTGACGACCAGTGGGTTGATCTCCACCAAGAGGCAGTCTTCCCCGGTGAACAACCGGTGGAGGCTGGTGGCAATGGAGACAGCGGGTTCCACCTGGGCCTGGTCGAGGTCGAAGCTCCTGACCAGGCGTCTTGCCTCGGATGGCTGCAGGCCAGTGGCGGGGTCAATCGGAAATCTCAGGACCTTTCGCGGGCTTAGCCGGGCCTTTTCTTCAATGTCCACGCCGCCGGAGGCGCTGCCGATGATAGCCGGACATCGCCCGGCTTCGTCTACCGTTATGCCGAGGTAGAGCTCCCTCAGGCTTTCGACCGCTTCTTCCACCAGGACCGCCTGTACCGGGAGGCCTTCAGGTTTGGTCTGGGAGGTGGCCAGTCTCTTTCCCAGCAACTCACGGGCGGCCTTCTCGGCCTCTGCGGGAGATGAGACGAGCCTGATTCCTCCCGCCTTGCCTCGCCCGCCCGCGTGTATCTGCGCTTTGATGATAGCCTTGCCCCCCAGGGATCTGGCGATCTCCCCTACCTCTCCGGCCTCCGTCGCCACCTTCCCACGGGGGATGGCGATCCCGTAC
>JAENJB010000206.1 GCA_016844565.1 Dehalococcoidia bacterium | reverse complement strand
CTTGTGCACCGTGGGGCGGCCTGCCCCCAGGCTCCTGGCGATGGCACGAATGCTGCGCCCTGCCTGCCAGTGGTCCAGTATCTCTGATGCATCGCGCACCGTGACTCTCCTCCTTGGCATCTGCTGTCGTCCAACCTCCTTCATTGCAAGTTGGACTCAGCATGCCACGTCTGCCTTCGGTGCGCCCCGGGGGTGGGTCTGTTGGTGAAAAATGAGGTGGGTCTATAACTTGAAAACTGGGGTGGGTCTATTCCGTGAAAATAAGACCCCTCAGGTGGGTCCTATCCCTGAAAACTGACAGTCGGTAAAATATGGAATTTACAATCAAGCCACCACCTATTGGCATAGAATAGTGATTACTCAAGACTGAGGAGGCAAGTTAGATAAATGGCTATTCCAGATTATCAAACAATAATGTTGCCTTTGCTTAAACTTCTGGAAGACAAACAGGAGCACTCGCTTCGACAAGTCATCGATTCTCTGGCGGATCAATTTAAGCTTACTCCAGAGGAACAGCGCGAATTATTGCCGAGCGGCCGACAGGCCAAATTCGATAATCGAGTTGGATGGGCACGGACGTACATGAAGAAGGCGGGGCTACTTGAATCAACTCGCCGTGGATCTTTCTGTATTACTGACAGAGGATTAGAATTAGTAAATAGAACACCAGCAAGAATTGACGTTAAGTTTCTGGAGCAATTCAAGGAGTTCAGTGAGTTTCGAGCAATTAAACGAGAACGATCCATCGAAGATAGGCAGCCTCAAGAAGAATTGTCAACTACACCCGAAGAAGCACTCGCCAATGCATATCAGCGCATCAGAGATGGAGTTGCCGATGACCTACTTCAACAACTTAAGGGGAGTTCTCCGACTCGATTTGAGAACATCGTGATAGATCTTCTTGTCGCAATGGGATACGGTGGAAGTCGAAAGGATGCCGCACGGGCAATTGGCAGAACTGGCGACGAGGGGGTTGATGGAATCATCAACGAGGATCGGTTGGGACTAGATGTAATCTATGTGCAAGCCAAGAAATGGGAAGGTATCGTTGGTCGGCCAGAAATTCAGAAATTCGCCGGAGCCCTTCAAGGACAACGAGCTAGAAAAGGGATATTCATAACTACTTCACAGTTTTCAAGGGAGGCACTCGATTTCACTTCACGCATAGACAGCAAAATTGTATTGATTGATGGAGAAGCTCTGGTGCAGTTCATGATTGACCACAATATTGGCGTCAGCTCTTCGGCTACTTACGAAATTAAGAGAATTGACTCTGACTATTTCACTGAGTAATTGAAAGATGGCCCGTTTACGTTGCCCCAACGGTTAGGCAGTGTCGTCTACGGCAGTCTGACAGAAGCTAACCCACGGCTCAAGAGCGAGAACTGCGGCAGACGTAATCTCTGCTGTCAATCGGCAAGAGCTGCGTAGTCCTTGTAGGTGAAGCCGGAGCCGAATCGTTCAGGTGTTACCGCAGTCGCTTTCTCTGCCATGTCTACCTCCTCTTTATCCCGTCAGGGCCGTCCGGACCAATCGCGCTTATTATAGCACTGGAGGGCCTCTCCCGGGACTCGCAATGACAGAGGGTGGATGACATCTAGGACCGGTAAACATTCCCCCTCGCCATTACCCGATAGATGACGACTACCCTGGCTCCGGCATCAACTCGATAAAGGACCCGGTAGTCCCCCACCTGAACTCTATAGCCCTCTCTTGCGGTCAGTTTCCTCACGCCGGGCGGTCGGGGAGCTTCGGCTAAACGGGCAATGACCTTGCTGATCCTTTCCTGGGTTAGTGGAGGGAGCTTGTGGATCTGCCGATGGGCTGTGTGGCTAACTTCCAGTCGATACACTGTTTTTCGACTTCTTTGGCTTTCTCAGATGCTGCGCGAAAGGCATGGTTGCCTCCCCGTCCAGCTCAGCCTGAAGCAGCTCGGCGGAATCGGACAGGTCCTCCAGACGCCCCATCATGTCGTTATACCGGTCAATGCCAATGAGGACCGCTTTCACCCGGCTGCCAGAGACTATCAGGTATGGCTCTCCGCCACCAGATACTTCTTCAACAAGCTGGGTAAGCTTTGGCCTGGCCTCGGCCATCCCGATTGACTTTATCTTGCTCACGTCTGCCTCCTTAACATATAGGTTAACATAGGGGTTAATGTTTATCAATGGCCGGAATGGCAGAGGGCAGATGGATTGCTTCGGCACTGCGTACCTCGCAGCGGCAAGACGACCGGGTGCTTGACGTTTTCAGCTATGCGGCCCATAATGGCCCTTTTGGCGAAGCTAAGGTGAGTGTAGTTGAATAGCATCAGAAACCTGCGGAGCCGACTGTTCTACGGCTGGGTCATTGCCTTCGTGGCCTTCATGTCCCTCTTCGTGGCCGCCGGGCCGCGGGGCGCCTTCGGGAACCTGATCGAGCCGCTGAGCAAGGACTTCGGCTGGAACCTGGAGCAAATCTCTCTGGCCGCCTCGCTGAGTATCTTTCTTCTCGGCCTCTCCCAACCTCTCGTTGGCTGGCTCATCAACCGCCTTGGGCCCAAGAAGGTTATCCTGGGTGGGCTCATAGTCTACGGCCTATCCTCCCTGTTGCTGTCTCTCATCAGCAGCCTGTGGCAGCTCTATCTCTTGTACGGTGTGGCCATGGGTATTTCGTGGGGCGCTTCAAGCAATCTGAGTTTCGCCGCTCTGATTTCGAGCTGGTTTTCAAAGAGGAGGGGGCTGGCCCTGAGCATGGCCCACTCGGGCATGGCCATCGGCCAGTTCCTGCTCATCCCCGTGTCAATGGGTTTCATTATCTACCAGGGATGGCGCTGGGCGGTGGCCATTTTGAGTTTCCTGGTCCTGGGCGTGGGTGTGCCGCTGGTCTGGAGGCTGGTCCGGGATACTCCCTATGAAAAAGGGCTGCTGCCCGATGGGGGGAAAATAGCGGTCTCGCCGATGGTGCTTCCTGGTGGGGCTGGTCAGCCGGGCCACTTGGTAAGGCCGAAGGGTGTCGGGCTGAGGGCCGCGGCGCGCACCTCTCCCTTCTGGCTGCTGGCGGGAAGTTTTACCATCTGCGGCCTGACCTCGCATCTGATGTCGGTCCATTTCGTTCCGTCCGCGATACATCAGGGGTATCCTCCTATGACGGCTGCCCAGGCCGCCGGCGTCATGTGGGGGGCCAACGTCATCGGCATCTGGGTGAGCGGCTTCATCTCCGACTACGTGGGCAGGAAGGTGCCTCTGGCGATACTTTACGCGCTGAGAGGGCTCGGAATCATCATGCTCCTGTCGTCCGGCAGCGAACTCACCCTCTATTTGGCTGCTATCTTGATCGGCGTGGGCACCCTGGGCACGGCTCCTCTGACGACGGGGCTGGTGGCTGACATCTATGGCGTGGCCAGCATCGGGACCGTCCTCGGCATAGTCTCCATGGGCCATCAACTCGGCGGCGGCGTTTCCATCTACCTGGCCGGTCTTATCGCCCACGAGCGCGGCAGCTACTACTGGGCTTTCGTGCCCTCGGCCATCTTTCTTTTCATGGCCTCTCTGGCTTGCCTCTTCATCCGGGAGAAGCGACCCAAGGAGGGGTGAGACTCTGACCGAAATGTCATGATGAGGCCATCCGCCGCAAGCGGAGGCCGAAGCATCCGCTCCGCTCCCCCCACCCGCAATACCCGGGGTGGATTATTAGCCCGATGCTTTGCTCGGGCTCAGAATGACAGTTCATGGACCGGGGTTGACGCTAAAGATACTCTATGGTAGTATCTAGTATTGTTGCAATAGAAGGATATTAGCCAGGGAGGGGGAGTATGGCGCAAAGCAGAGGCGAACGCTACCGGTATGTCAGTAGCAAGGAACCGCTCGTGGCCCGCTTGAAGAAGATAGAAGGGCAGGCGAAGGGTATCCAGAGGATGATTGAGGAGGGGAGGTACTGCGTTGATGTTCTACAGCAGCTCACCGCGCTGACCTCGGCAGCCAATGAAGTAGCCTTTTTCATCGGGAGGGGAAGAGCGAGGATGAGGTGAAAGAGCTGATGGTAGTCATCCGCAAGGCCTGGAGGTAGAAGGGTGTCCAGGGGAGAGCGTAAGAAGGCGAACCTTACTGTCGGAGGGATGACGTGCGCCTCCTGCGTGGTCCATGTGGAGGAGGCTCTGAAAGGCGTTCGCGGAGTAAGCCAGGCCACGGTGAACCTGGCCACCTCAAAGGCGGCGGTGGAGTACGACCCGGCCCAGGCGTCTCTGTCGGAGATGAAGAAGGTGTTGGGGGAGATCGGCTATGAGGTGGTGCTGGATTCGGCGCAGCTTCAGATAACGGGCATGACCTGCGCCGCCTGTGTGGAGAAGATCGAGCACGGGGTTGGCGACCTTCCCGGCGTGGCCAAAGTGGTGGTCAATCTGGCGGCGGGCAGCGCCAGGGTGGAGTATGATTCTTCCCTGACCTCTCTCAACGAGATAAAGAAGACCATTCGCGAGCTGGGTTATGAGGCCGAGGAAAGGTCCGAGGGGCAGGCGGCCGTGGACCGGGAGCGGGAGGCCCGCCAGCGGGAGATCCGGCGGCAGAAATGGAACATGCTGCTCGCCTGGCCGATAGGCTTTATCATCATGGTCGGCACCTTCCAGCCCTACTGGTTTTTCCCGAGTATCGTTCCTGCCTGGATGAACGACAAGCGCTTCCTTTTCCTGCTGACCACGCCCATCGTCTTCGGCCCGGGCCGGCAGTTCTTCATCAATAGCTGGAACGGCCTCAAGCGCGGCCTGACCGATATGAACCTGCTTTACGCCACCGGAATCGGCGCCGCCTATCTGATCGCGGTCATCAACACCTTCTTTCCGGAAGCCGGCTTCGGCGGGCGGGAGGCCACCTTCTATGAGGCGGCTGCTTTGCTCACCGCCTTCATTATACTGGGACGCTACCTGGAGGCCATCACCCGCGGGCGCACCTCGGAAGCCATCCGCCGCCTGATGAAGCTGCAGCCCCGGCGGGCCCGGGTCTTGAGGCAGGGCCAGGAGTTGGACATCCCGGCGGAGGAGGTGCAAGTAGATGACCTGGTGCTGATAAGACCTGGAGAGGCCATACCGGTGGATGGAATGGTATTGGAGGGCTACTCCGCCGTGGACCAGTCCATGGTCACCGGTGAGAGCATCCCTGTGGAGAAGAAGGCCGGCGACGAGGTCATCGGCGGCACCCTCAACAAGACCGGCGCCTTCAAGTTCCGGGCTACCCGGGTGGGCAGGGAGACCATGCTCGCCCAGATTATCAAGCTGGTGGAGGAGGCCCAGACCACCAAAGCCCCCATCCAGCAGCTTGCCGACAAGGTGGCGGGCCACTTCATCCTGGGCGTCCACGCCCTGGCCCTGGCCGTCTTCGTCTTCTGGTTCTTCCTGGGGTACACCCAATGGTTCACGCCCGAGAG
>JAENJB010000056.1 GCA_016844565.1 Dehalococcoidia bacterium | reverse complement strand
TTCCCGCGCACGCGGGAATTAAAGTAATCTGTAGGGTGGGTTACACTCCGCTTCACCCATCCTACACTGCTCAGGTTAAGAGGATTCACCCTCACCTATCCTCTCCCGTCAAGGGAGATGGAATTCCATAAGCTTTTCTCTCTCCCCTGGAGGGAGAGAGTTAGAATGAGGGGGGCCATCCTCGCTTGCTCTCTGCTGTGAAAGAGAAGTGTTTTCAATTTTCGAGAAGTTGTGTTGACTTGTAATGATAGAATTGTAGGATGACAAGTTCCCGTTTTGGCGACGGAGCGACTCCGTCCACGGATAATTCAGTTCGTCATGCCTCCGGGGTGACCTCTATCATCCTTGCCGGTGGCCTGGGGGTGCGCTTCGGGAGAAACAAGGTCTGGGAGGTCTTCGGGGGGAAGAGACTGGTCGAAAGGGTTATTGAGTGTCTGGCGCCGTTGAGCTCGAGAATCCTGGTAGTGACTTCGGAACGGCAGGCAGCGTCCTTTCAGGGCAGCGGCCTTGAATCCAACCTGGTGATTGACCTTCTCCCCGGCAGAGGCCCTCTTGGGGGCATCTATACCGGTCTCAGGGCCTCGGAATCTCCTCTCAATATCGTCGTCGCCAGCGATATGCCCTTCCTGAACAGGGATTTGCTGGCCTACATGCTCTCCGAGGCGAAGGGATACGACATGGTGGTCCCTCTCTCAGATGATTTCGTGGAACCGCTACATGCCGTCTATTCCAAGGCGTGCGCAGAGGCGATGGAGCCCCTGTTGAGGGAGGATAGGTTCACTATTCGACACCTGATGAGGACGGTGAAGGTCCGGCATCTGGACGCGGCGGAGCTTGACCGCTTCGACCCTCAGCGGTTGAGCTACTTTAATATCGATACCCAGCAGGATATGGAGAGGGCGACAAGACTGCTGGAGGAGAATCCAGCCCTGCAGTGTTCCGGGATAAAGACTATCTAGCAACCGGGAGAATCGTTTCAATAAGTAATAGGGGGCCAAGAGCTGTTACAGGTGATAGTTGATAAGCAGTCCTCGAATGATTAGCGTTGAAGAGGCTCTGGAGAAGATCCTGGGCTATATCGCGGTGCTGGAGCCTGAGGAAAAGCACGTGCTGGATTGCCTGGGCCAGGTTGCCGCCGAGGATATCCACTCGCCCATAGACGTCCCTCCTCTGGACAACGCAGGCATGGATGGCTATGCAGTCCGGGCGGAGAGCATTGCTGGCGCTAGTGAGAAGAACCCGCAGCCGCTCAAGGTAATCGGAGAGGTGCCTGCAGGCACGGTGAGCAAGGGGAAGGTGGGCCGGGGGGAGGCCATGAGTATAATGACCGGGGCGGCAGTGCCGGAGGGCGCTGACACGATCGTCCCCTTCGAGGACACCGACGGGCAGGAGCGGCATCGCTCCGGCGTGTCTCTCTCCGGGGTGAACATACGGCGGGCGTTGCCCCTGGGAAAAAACATCCGCCTGGCGGGAGAGGATATCCGTTCCGGGGACTTGCTCGTCAGCAAGGGCGCTGTTCTCCGTCCGCAGGAAATCGGGGTGCTGGCCTCCATCGGACGGGCCAGGCTCAAGGTCATCCGGCGGCCGGTGGTGGCCATTCTGGCGACTGGCGACGAGCTGGTGGACATCGACAAGCCTTTGCCTTTCGGGAAGATACACAACAGCAACACCTATACCCTGGCCACCCAGGTCCAGCGCTACGGTGGGATACCGCGGGTTATGGGCATTGCGCCGGACGATATGAAGGAGCTTTCCCGCCGCATACAGGAGGGGTTAGACTCGGACATGCTCATTACCTCCGGGGGGGTGTCTCAGGGCTACTATGACGTGGTCAAAGAGGTGCTCGCCAGGGAAGGGGAGGTGGCCTTCTGGACGGTGCGTATGAAGCCAGGCAAGCCACTGGCCTTCGGCGTGTTTCGGGGAGGAAAGGCGGCCGGGCGCAAGGGTGGCGTGCCTCACCTGGGAGTGCCCGGCAATCCCGTCAGCTCCATGATAGTCTTTGAGCTCTTCGCCCGTCCCGCCATTCTGAAGATGATGGGCAAGCAGAACTTCGTTAAGCCGACCATTCGAGCGGTGATGGAGGACGGCATCAAGAACGAGGATGGACGGCGCATCTTCGCTCGAGTCATTGCGACCAGAAGAGATGGCCGGTACTTCGCGCGTACCACCGGAGGTCAGGGTTCGGGGATCCTGACCTCTATGGTTAAGGCCAACGGTCTCGCCATCGTGCCCGAGGAGATGGTCGAGGTGAAGCCCGGTGACTCTCTCAATGTGATGATGCTGGATTGGGGGGAGGAATAGCGTGCCGTTTGTGGTCTCTTTCGTGGGCAAGTCCGAGTCGGGGAAGACAACTCTTCTGGAGGAGCTGGTGGCTGAATTGAAACGGCGCGGCTACCGGATAGCCACCATCAAGCACAGTCATGAGGACGTAGAGACGGACACACCCGGCAAGGATAGCTGGAGAATGGCTCGTGCGGGCAGCGACGTGGTGGCCCTCAGTTCGCCGCATCGCCTGGCCTATAGCAGGAAGGTAGAGGATGACATCCCTCTGGAGCAGCTTGTCACCTTGCTGGGAGATGCAGACATCGTCCTGGCTGAGGGTTTCAAGGGGGGCCGGGCGCCGAAGATCGAGGTGCACCGGAAGGAGCAGGGAGAGGGGCTGCTATTCCCTCCGAACCGCCTTTTCGCCGTGGTGAGCGATGAGCCGATGAAAGTAGCAATACCCGAGTACCGGCCGGGGGATATCGCCGGCATTGCCGGCCTGATTGAGCAGGCCTTTATCTCCCGGGACACTGAAGAGGAAGTGATGGTCACGGTTAACGATGCGCCGGCCTATCTAAAACCCTATGTCGAGGAGGTCTATTCGAGAGTTCTTATGGCAATAACCTCTACCCTCAAAGGTGTGGGGGACATGAGGAAGGTGGAGGTCATCTTTCGCCGCCGGGTCAGGGAGAAAAGGGAGGTCAGGCGTTGATTCTGGACGCTGCCGATTTCGTCTTCAAGCCAGCCCCGGCTATTGCACGGGCACGGCGGATTCTCATCAAGCCGTGCGCGGCCTATCCTCTCCCACACCCGGTGACCACCAGCCGCCAGACCCTGGAGGCAGTGATCAAGGGCATACGCCGGGTCAGTGATGCAGACATCATATTGCTTGAGGGAACGCCCACCGGCGCTTCGATGCAGCCTATCTACCGCGCCCTGGGTTACGATTTCCCGCGGGTGCTTATGCTCGATGTGAAGGACTGTATCTGGGTGGAAGTGGAGAATCCTCTCCTCCATGCCCTGGCAGTGCCGACCTTCTGGGTGCCCAATGTTGTCCTCTCCAGCGACTACCTGATAAGCATCGCCTCCTTCAAGGTGATGAAGCCTATCCCTCATTTCTCTATAATGAATCTGGTGGGACTGCTGCCGGTGAGTAAGTACCATGGCTCCGCGGCTGGCGGCTGGGAGACCCTCGACCAGTTCGGCATGGAGAAGGTGCTGGCGGACCTCTATTTCACCCTGCCGTTCGACCTGGGTATTATTGATGCCCGCTACAAGTTCAGCGGCGGCGACGGCCCTGCCGAGGGGGAATCGGAGCCCTACGGGCGCATCTTCATGGGCGAGCCCTACGAGGTAGACCGAGAGGCATCACGGGCAGCCAGGCTGCAGCCGGAGTATCTGGACATGATTGATGCAGGTAGAGCGGAGCTGGAGACTTAGAGGTGACAATTAGTACCTGACCTTGAACTGCGAAAACCGCCCCTCGAACTCAGACCATTTCGCGTTCACCCTCTCCACCTTTGCTCCCGGCGGCCCCTTCTTGAGTAGTTGCAAGAGATCGAGCAGCTTGCCCCTATCGCCTTCGGCGAAGACCTCCATGCTCCTGCCATCGGGCAGGTTGGCCACATAGCCGGTCAGATTGAGCCGGCTGGCGTGATTGTTCACAAAAGAGCGGAAGAAGACCCCCTGCACCTGGCCTTCAACCTGCGCCTCCAGCAATGCCATATCAGCCATAGCGTTTTATCGGCACTCCTTTCACAAGGTCCAAACAACCCTATTCTGCAGGTACTTCCTCTTCCTTTTCCTTGCGGTGCTTTCTCACCACCTCGACGACCATCGCCTGGCTTCCTTCTTCGGTTTCTTGGTTTCGTGTTTCCTGAAATCTTTTCTTCCCATGTCTTCTCACCTCTCATCTGGCGTTTAATCGAGGTTCTCCTGCGGATAAGGCCTCTCGTTCGAGTCTTTCCAGACCAAGGCGGGCTGCTTCCCTTTCGGCGGCCTTCTTACTTCTTCCCTGACCACGGCCCAGCAGGTTGTCGCCCGCCAGCACCTCCACGGTGAAGACCCGGCCGTTGTCGGGCCCCGAGACTCCGAGCAGGCGGTAGGCCGGGGGCGATTGCAGGCTGGCCTGCACCTTTTCCTGAAGCTGGGACTTGTAATCGTTACTGATTCCCAGTGCCACTACCCACCATCTGTCTTCCAGTGCCCGGAGGATGAACTCCCGGCTGCAGTCCAGTCCCTGGTCGAGGAAGATGGCCCCGATGATGGCTTCGAGCGCCCGGGCGAGGTTGGAGGGCCTGCTTCTGCCACCGCTGCTCTCCTCGCCCTGTCCCAGGAGCAGAAAGGGGCCGAGCCCCAGCTTGGCCGAGGCCTCAGCCAAGCTCTCCATCTGGACCAGAGCGGCTCTCATCTTGCTCAGCTTCCCCTCGTCCACCTCCGGGAACTCGCTGTAGAGCTGCTCTGCAATCACCAGACCGAGCACGGCGTCGCCCAGGAACTCCAGGCGTTCATTGGACCGCGGGAGAGAGTCCGGGTTCTCATTGTGGTAGGAAGAGTGAGCCAGAGCTTCCGCCAGCATAGTCCGGTCCTGGAAGGTTACTCCCAGTTTCTGCTGCAGACCTTCAAGGTCTACAGGAGCATTCTCTGCGTTGTCGTCAGGCATGATTTCAGCGTCATTATACAATAGCTACTTATGCTGTAGCTAACCCGCATAAAATGGCCCCATTCTGTCATTGCGAGGAGTCCCGACGTGTCAGGACGACGAAGCAATCTCGGTGGATGAAGAGTGCAGGGGTTCAGTCTATGTTGTCCACTGTCTAGCTTCCCGTGTCCCCGGTGGTGTATAATCATATCAGACTGGGGATTCGTCTAGCGGTAGGACAGCAGACTCTGGATCTGCATGCCCAGGTTCGAATCCTGGATCCCCAGCCAGCTAAGGTGTGGGGGAAGGTCCCAAATGGCCGATAAACTAGCTTGGGATTTCGTAGTGTTGCATCCACTTCGCGATGGCAACCCAACGCATTTAAAGACTATTTACACTGCTATCGGCGAAGGGCTCAAAGAAGGCGGGTACATCAATCCGAAAGTATTCAAAGTTGATGGCAGATGGGGAGACCGCCCGAACTACACGCACGTTGTTCGAAGCACGATGAGCAGCTTGAAGAAGCGTGGTATGGTAGAGCGACTGGGGAAAGGCAAAAGAACAGGCGTATATCGTATAACTGATGCTGGTGCTAAGTCATTAGAGGAGATTGAGCCATAGGACAGAAGTGGGCTAAGGTAGGTGATAAGCTATGCCAGATTATAAGTTTACTGTAGTAGTAGAACGAGACGAAGATGGGCTTTATGTAGCCTCGGTTCCACTTCTTCAGGGGTGCTATACCCAGGGGAAAACCTATGAAGAGGCGTTGGAGGGTGTCAAGGATGCTATTAAGCTGCATATTGAAGCTCGCCGCACTTTGGGTGAGCTCATCCCCATAGAAGTTGCTATAGACGAGGTGCAAGTGGTTGCCTAAACTCAGATCCGCAAAACCTCACGAGGTGAAACGGGTACTGGAGGGGCTGGGATTCACTTGCATCCGCCAGAGTGGAAGTCACGCTGTTTATCACCATGCCGACGGCAGATGGACAACCGTCCCGATACATGAAGGCAGGGATTTAGGCAAGGGCTTATTGAGGAAGATTCTTAAGGATGCCAAGATAGACGTGTCGGTATTTGAGAAGTTACGTTAGGGCTGCTCTCCAGGATACTTGCACCGTTCAGTTGTCTTAACTCGAAAGCCGAGCCCGACCTGGTTGAGTTCGATATGGTTCCTGGATCCCCAGCCAAATGAATTGCTTGTGATCATAACCAATCGACCCCGATGATTGCGTTCCGTACTGCACTGCTCTCAGCCCTCGTGGCATTGCTCGTGGCTTCGAGTCTCATCGGCTGCGCCGGCATTCCCAGGCCGGCTTCCGAGCCTCCGGGCGGGCCGCCGGTCGAAAGCGGGAGTCCGCCCACTGTTCAGCCTGAGGAGAGCCGCCCTTCCCCACCGCCGGCAGGGCGGGAACCCGTCGGGCTTTATACCTACGAAGTAGTGAACGCCTATCCCCATGATGACGGGGCTTATACTCAGGGGTTGGTGTTTGAGAATGGCTTTCTTTATGAGGGGACCGGGCTGTACGGGAAGTCGTCGTTGCGCAAAGTGGACCTGAAAACCGGCAACATATTGTTGAGCCGCGACCTCACTGCCAACCATTTCGGAGAGGGCCTCACTGTCTACCGGGACAGGATAGTGCAGTTGACGTGGCAATCAAAGGTCGGTTTTGTCTGGGACAGAAACAGCTTCGAACCGGTGCGGGAGTTCCCCTACCCGAGGGATGGCTGGGGTATCACGCACGACGGCAGTCGCCTGATTGCGAGCGATGGCACTTCGACTTTGTACTTCCTGGACCCTGAGACCCTGGCCACCACCGGCCAGGTCGAGGTGCGCGACGGGGATACGCCGGTCGACCGGCTCAATGAGCTGGAGTTCATTGACGGGCGTGTCTTCGCCAACGTGTGGGTCACGGAGAAGATAGCCATAATCGACCCGTGGAGCGGACGCGTTACCGGCTGGGTAGACCTGTCGGGGCTCCTGGCGTCGCGGCCATCCGGCAAGCCGGTCGACGTGATGAATGGCATCGCCTACGATGCGGTGAACAAGCGGCTATTCGTGACGGGGAAACTGTGGCCCTGGCTGTTCGAAATCAAGCTCGTTAAGAAGGGAAGCGGGCCGGGGTAGGCAACGGGGAATAGAGCAAGCGTAGCCGGATGAGAGATGTGGGCCTAAATGGTCTATAATCGGGAAACCTGGTGCGAAGGCGGGAAGTCCAGAGGGGCGCAGCCTCTCTGGCAGGGGATCCAGGGGATGTCCCCCTGAGTTCTTTCCCCCCTCTCCTTCGGAAGGAAAGGGGGGGTTCACAAATGACACCGGTGGGATGCTTCTCGAAACTGGGGATAATCACCTCTATTTCGAGGTTGTTAGTCTTGTCCACCCAAATCCGTTCTACCACGAGCCGCAGGAA
Source organism: Dehalococcoidia bacterium (assembly GCA_016844565.1). Lineage (GTDB taxonomy): Bacteria > Chloroflexota > Dehalococcoidia > JAENJB01 > JAENJB01 > JAENJB01. The sequence continues at coordinate 8,564 of JAENJB010000056.1, read as the reverse complement.
TTCCTTCTTTTCCTGCGCTGTCAGGCTTACCAGGCGGTCGCGGACTGAGAGGCACAGCCGCTCCGCATCGGCCAGGTTCCGGTCACCAGCCTGCAGAGACCCCAGCTTCTGGTTTAGCTTTTCGACCTCTCGCTCCCAATGTTGTCTCTGTTCACGTACCTGCGCCAGTTGAGGTTTCAGTTCGTCAGCGGTCAGCAGCTTTTGCCTCGCCCAGGTGAGCAGCTGCTGCAGTTCCAAATTCTTCTTTCCAAGCTGGTCCTTCGCCATGTCGAGCTCTGCCCCTGTGACTCGGCCTTTCTCAGTTGCTGAGGCGTTTCTGGCCTTCAGGATTTCCACCAGGGCATGTGGATTGGCAAAGGCCTGGGCTACCTCACCCCATACTACCCTCTCCATGGTAGAGGCATACAGCTCAGCCGGCCTGCGGCAGTTATAAGCACCCGGGCTCTCCTTCATCCCCTTACAGCCGTAGTACCGCTCGGGCGTTTTCAGCGGCTTGCCATGCCTGTTGATATGGCTTCGGGCCATGAAGGGCTTGCCGCAGCCACGGCACCGGAGGAGATGCTGCAGCAGGTAGATCAGCTTGGTGTTACGGGGCGACGCGGAGCGGTTCTTATCCATCTGCTGTTCCACCCGGTGGAATAGCTCTTCCGTAACGATAGGGGTCACGGGTATCAGGATCCTTTCCTCCAGGCTCTTCTTCGCCACCACGAATCCATTCCTCCGCTCCCGCTTGCCCCAATAGGCCTTCCCCATATAGATAGGATTCCTGAGGATCTTGAGCATCTGTTGACGCCTCCAGGGCTTCCCGTGCCTGGTCAAGATTCCCAGCCGATTGAAGTTGGTCGCCAGGGAGTCAATAGACTTGCCTTGCGCCACCCAACCGAAGATGCCCAACACCTGAGGCTTCTCGTCTTCATGGTGTCGCAACTGCTGTATGGACGGGTCGTACCTGAACCCATACGGGGGATTCCCTGTGACCAGCTTGCCTGCTCTTGCCATGGATTCCCTTCCCATCAGGGTCCGTTCCCGGATGTTCTCAATCTCTCGCTCCGCCACCCAGGCCCACAGGCCCAGAGTGCTCTTGTCCATGGGCTGGGTCACCGTCTCCACGTCGACACCTGTGGTATCCATAACCTGTTTGAGGCGGGCAGCTGGCCACAGGCTGCGGAACAGGCGGTCAGGACGCCAGGCCACAATGACATCAAAGGCACCTTTCCGTGCCTCCCCAAGCATTTGCTCAAAGCAGGCCCTCTCCTCGCGGCTGTCGGTGCCGGACTGGACATCCACATAAGGCAAACCCACTACGTCATAGCCCTTCCGCTTGCAGTAGGCCTCACACTCCCGTTGCTGCACCTCAAGGCTTGCCTTGTCATCTGTGGCTTGCTCCCGGGTGCTCACCCGGACATAGATTGCAGCTCTCACCCTAGCTTCCATGTCACCCTCCTTCTGGATTGCCTGGGGCTATGCGGGAAATTGCCCTCTGCAGAGGCATAAGCCCCCGCCAACTTGTCCGACGTCTTGATCTACTTCACCGATACTCCGTGAAGGCCAGCCTCATATTGAAGACATGACCAGTGGTCCCAGGTATCCTCCAGGTCTCTTCATCACACGGGACAGAGCCGGCAACGCCCCGGGAAGGCTCGCCTCAGGGAGAGCACCTCTACCTCCTCCTCAATCTTTCCTTCGGTCTCTCCCATCTGGCGGTAGAGCCTTGCCAACTCGTTTATCTCTTCCCAGTTTCTCACATCCTCGAACAGCTTGAAGGCCCGCTTCTGGAGTAGGTCCATACCCTTTCCTGCGGCCAGCAGAGTGGACCGGCCGAGCCACAGTTCTTCTCCGTCCCTCTTGCCATCCTGCTCTACCGCCGGGAGTACCTGCATCATCGAAGGCTCGTACAATGGTGCGCCTCGACAGAGGGAAACAGCTCGACAGAAGACCACCAGGGTCAGCTCATGAGTCAGAGATACTCCCGGCTGCGACTTCTCCAGCTTAGCCAGCTCACTGGCTGTCCTCTGCCGAAGTGGTGAAAGAGCCCTGTCATAACTTTCCCGACTCTGCTTCCAGCTGTCCCACCAGGACCATAAAGGAGACTCCTTCGCGTGCGAATCCCTCAGTGCCTGGAGGAGCAGCCCGTCACGCCGCCCCGGTGTAGCCGGCCGCCAGCCCTCCTGCGTGGACTCCCACTCCCGGGCGTCTACCTTCGGCGTGTCCAGAAGGTCACCTATGGAGGTCAGGGCGCCCACCAAATCTTCAAAATGCCTGACCAGGGCTTCTTTCAGTGCCTCCCGCCGCAGCTCCCGTCCTTCCCTCTCCTGAAGGGCCCTAATGGCATACTTGCGCACTGTCTGCCAGTGGCGTCCTACCTCTTTGCCTATGGCCTTGTAGGACTTGCCCTCCAGGTAGAGGGCCACCATCCTTTCCACTTCTTCCTCCCGGAGCCTCGGTCCCCTGCCCCTTGACAACGCCTTCTTGGTCATTATGGCCTCCTGCTTATCATGCTTAGTAGATATATGTAGCGCGAATTATATCACTTCTACATAATAATGTCAAAAAATCCATGTAGTATAATCATTCGTTGTGATAAGAAAACGAGGCGCCAGGTCGAAAAAGGGCCTGTCTCTGACTAAGAAAGCGGGAGAGCGCTCTCCCGTTACAGCCCAGGTCCGCCACGTAACGGTGTCCGGGGCAGGGCTCCGACTGGAGTTGGCACTGGAGCTGCTGCTGGCAGAGAGCCCCGAAAGGCCCGCGGGGGATGGCGACGGCGCGTGAAAACCTACCTCGAACTCCACGAAGTCCAGCGCCTGGAGGAGGCTGCCGCCAATCTGAGGGACAGGTTGCTCGTCCGCTGCCTGTTCCACCTTGGCTGCCGTGTTAGCGAGGCCATCGCTGTCACCACCGATGACATAGACCTGGTTAGTGGAACGGTGACCATTCTCCATCTCAAGACTCGTTCTAAGCTGTCCTGCATCGGGTGCGGGCAAAGGCTTGGCAGATATCACACCTTTTGCCCAAAGTGTGGAGCTAAGGTTGATAAGGCTCAAGCTGAGCAACAGGAACGCCGTCGCCAAAGAGTGTTGCCCATTGATGGGGAGACACTTCAGATACTAAAAGAGTACGTTCAGCGTGGCGGTCCCGTTCTACGAGATGGCAAGAGGCTGTTTTTTGCAATAAATAGGCACCGAGCCTGGCAAATCGTCAAAACATGTGCCGAAAAAGCAGATTTGCCCCGGCTTACCAATCCGGAAACCGGCAAGGTGCATAACGTCAGTCCGCACCGGCTCCGTGACGCTTTTGCTGTACATGCGGTGAAACTAAACGATTCTGGAGACGGTTTGCGACTGCTTCAAGAGCATCTTGGTCACCAGAGCTTTAATACTACCGCGAAGTACAGAAAGGTGTCAGGCAAAGAACACCGCGACTGGTATCAAGGATTATGGGGGGGAGGCTCATGAGCACTTGGTCTTGGCTGGAGGACAAGCAAAGTGATTGAGCCACTAAAACTGAAAAGAGACGGCTTTCCCCATATTGATGGCTGTCCCCCAAGCGGTCGCCGAACCTGAAGGAGAAGAAGCAATGAACCCATGAGACCTGTTCAATCAACCCCTTCTTTGTTCAGCATACCGTTCAAATGTTGGTCAGATCCCGTTCATGTCACAGTTCAAGTAACGGTCAGGTTGTTCACATGAAGTTCAAATGATCGGGGGTAAGGACCGGAAAAATCGTATCTAAAAGGAGTATGACATGGAGAAGCTAACCGCTAAGAAAAGACTAAGCGTTGTGAAACAATACTTTTCGGGTTTATCTTATGACGAAATCGCAACCAAGAACGGAATCGGCAAGGGGACGGTGGCGAATATCGTTACCGAATTGAAGGTCGGGGCTTTTCCCGAAGCGGCCGACGTTTCCGAACACATCGACGTCCGCCGTCGGTCTAGCTCTGCTAGGCCGACTGAATGAATGTGGCCTCGATCCGGCCGACATGGACCGCTGGCCGTGGATTCTGAAGTCGCTAAAAACCCAAGATGACGCTCAGGAGTTTGTCGGGCTCATCTATAGTATCCAGAAAGTCCAGCAAGGAACAGGCTTAAGCCTCCCTGCCCTGGAAAAGAAAGCCCATGAATTGGAAAAGAAGGCCCACGAACTCGAGCCCGTGTCAGCCAACTTGGACGACGGTAAGAAACAGCTTGCCGAACTGAAGAAGCAGCGTGAAGACCTGACTGCGGTAGTCGCGGGTCTCGAATACAAGATGAAGTGGCTAGCACCCCGGGTCCAGGAACTGGAGAAGCGCGAGGAAAAACTACTAAACCACAATGAGGCGCTGGAGTCGAAGGCCCAGAAGGCGGAAACGGCAATCGCTGCCCTGAACAGCCAGATGCAGAAGCTGCAGCAGGTTGGCCTCCCCTTCGAGGCGCTGGCCGAATTCAACGTTAGGGTACAGGCGGTGGCCAAGCGTCACGCCATAGAGCCGGCTGAACTGAGAGACCGGCTGTTGCATGAGCTGAAGTGCCTGGACAAAGGGCTGGGGCTTGAAGAACTAATCGAAGGGCGGCGGCAGGAACGGAAGGAAATCGAGAAGGCGACTGCTAAATCCAAGGGCGAGATGGAGAGTCTCAAGGTAGCCGTCACAAATACCCAGCAGGAGAAGGTAAACCTGGAGGTCAGCATCAAGGCAATGACAGATGGGGTGAGCCAGAAGATCGCCGAAATCATCCCCATCGCCACAGGCACCGTCAAGCAGCTGGTACAAGAACTACAGGACGGGCGCAACGAGGCGCTAGGAGAAGTTCGTCAACTCAGGGATGAAGCCATCGAGGTCGGGAAAGAGGTCGGGCAATACCAGGGGATACTCCAGGTCAACCAGTGGGTCAATGACCTACTTGCGCTGGTACGGGGTGAGGAGAACGCTGAGGCCCAGCGTGTCAGAGTCATTTCTTTATCAGTCTTAAGGGGCATCGCCGGCTGGTTGAAACAACACAGCGCAAACTCGATCATCATCGAGTCATTGTCCCTGGCCACGGATAAGCTCATCAGGGAGTTGGAACAATGGCAGACATGAGCGCGCTTCACGGCCATCTGAAGAACCTGAAACATCAGGCCATGGAAATGGCTTCCACGGTTCTTTCGCTGGGTGCCGTCCTTACCGAAGAAGCCAACCGACTCGGTCGGGAGGACGAAGTATCACGCCTGAAAACATTGTATTCTTCCATCAGGCACCAGTTGGACCTAGCGAAGCGGGATGAGGCTTCGGCGAGCTACAGCCAAAGCCGGGTGAACCTGATGTTGTCCGTGGGCGGGCTAGTGGCAAGCGGTATCATAGAAATGGTATCAGAAAACAAACAGGCATCAGCTACCACAGGTCGTCTACTTCAGAGTCTTGCTGACAAACAGCGTTCTTTTGGCACGGTTCTGGTCTGTGTTGGTCCCAATGGTCTGCCTGATGATGTACGAGTTGTCTCTATATCCAAGTTAGCTCGTGAATCAAACCGACAGGAGTTTGAAGTTGTAAAAGAATTGCAGGAACGCGGCTGTATCCTGTTCAGTGACCAGGCTTTCTCACTTTTGATTAATAGGCTAATTGATGATGTACGAGAAGGGCGGTTGTGTTTGCCCATATCCAGGGGGAAACTGTCCGAGATTACGCTATCGAGCCAATCAAAGCTTAGAGCAAAGAAGATGGAATGACTGCTGTCTCCCCGACGATACTAATACCCTCGGTCTTCTCTCGATGATCCCTCTTTGCTTCTGTCGTCTGGTCTAAAGCCTGAGCCAGATCCACCCTCTATCTCCAGCTTTGATGAGGTCCTGACGATAAGAACTCGCGAATATGGATTCATTCCGTTAATGCATTATCGTTCCTTCTGTCGGATAGTGAAGCTGCAAATACATAATGCACCTGACCATTTCAATAAGGAAGCAACATAACAAGCTTATGTTACGCCCTTTAGTGCAAGGTACTAGTACTACTACGTTACGTTATGAAGAATCCATGTACCGGTGGACGACTGTGCCGCACCAGGGGCAAATCCCTGTCCAGCGGGCCAGCATGCGCTGGAGTTCACGCCGTACCCTCGGCAGGGGCCAGCGCTGTCCAGAAGTTTTTTTTAGCGTTCAAGCTCTCCAGAGTCAGGAAGCCGAAGGCGAGCATGGTCATGGTGACATGGTGATGCCAACCCTGCCAGGTGCGCCCCTCATAATGGTCGAGTCCCAGCTCATCCTTGAGCTGTTGGTAGCCCTGCTCGATCCACCATCGGATCTTGGCCAGGCGCACCAGGCTCAGAAGACTGGTGTCCCCAGGGAGGTTGGCCAGCCAGAATTTGGTAGGGGCTGCCTCCTCTTCAGGCCATTCCGCCAGCAGCCAGAGGGTCTCCTCTTTGGGGCCGCCATGCTGGTAGCCGTGGCTAGGCAAGACGCGTACAGCGGCGAAATGACTGGCCATGGATCCCCTGGTGCCTTCGCGCCAGGTAACGCGCTGCCAGCGCTTCTGGGGCCAACTGCGACTCACCCCGGCTACGCTCACCGGAGCGTTCACCCCCAGGGGCTTGCGCCGCGGCCGGCCACGGCGACCCCGGGACGTCCCAACAGGTCGGGACAGATCGCCCGCATCGACCCAAACCGTAGTTGTGCTCTGTACCCCCACCACGAAGAGCAGCTGGCGCTCGGCCAGCCCCGTCCGAAACTCCGTGATGTTGCCATAGCCCGCATCCGCGCTGACCACGCCCCTGGGCACCTCCCATGCCAGGGATCGGTCGATCAACGCCAGGGCCAGGGCCCACTTGGACTGAAATGTCACATCTTCCGGGATGCCCGCCTTCTGGCGACGCTTCTCCTCCAGCCACTCTTCCGGCAGGTAAAGCGTAAAGTCGAGGGGCACCGCCGCATCGTCGGTAGCGTAGTGCAGGCTTACCGCCACCTGACAGTTGCCAATCTTGCCCAGTGTCCCGGAGTACTGGCGGGCCACTCCCACCGAGTGACTGCCTTTCTTGGGAAACCCGGTATCGTCTACCACCCATGCCGCGACCGGATGCAGCGCTTCCACCATTCGATGAGCCAGGCCCTGCCGCAGGGGATCCCAGGCCCAAGGACTCTGGCCGATAAACTGCTGCATCGCCTGCACATTGCCGTCCGAGGTACGGGCGGCCATGCTCGCGGTGGCCCTGCGCCCACCCGCCGCCAGCAGTCCCCGCACATATACGCCACCCCACTGACGCCGCTCCGAGCGGCCCAAGGTCACCAGCATGCTGTCCAAGAAACCCTTCAGTCGTTCCCTTTGAGCGCGTGTTGTGTCCATGACCATAGTATGCGCTCAACGGCAGGTAAGTGTCAAACATACTTAACGTAGTAGTACTAGCAGGGTGCTGAAAAAAGGGCCGCAAGGGCCGTTTTGGTCGAAGATCTTCTCGTTGTGGTGGGCTTTTTGGTGGGTCTTGGAGGGTTTCGGCCCCCGCCAAAGGCCCTCCAGACGGCCTTTTTGCCCTACATCGACCCGGTGGGCGCACTACTCCCTTGGATGACAAGCGAAGCTGCGGCCAGTTTCGCCATGCGGACCAGGTTGTAGGCTGCCGCCGTTAGTTCCGCCCAGAGCTGATTGCGTGCTACCCCTTTGTACCGAAGCTTGCGACCTCCTCCAACTGTCTTGATCCAGCCAAAGATTTCCTCGACGCGCTTGCGTACCCGCTGGCTCACCTGGTACCCGGGATGCCGGACAGTGCGCTGGTCCAGATTGGTCCACTGGCGACGGGCCACGTGGGGGGTGACATTCATCTCCCGGCACTGCGTAACAAAGTCGTAGGTGTCATAGTTCTTGTCCCCTCCCACCGTGATCCGGCGCTGACCAGGCACCCGTTCCAGCATGTCGAGGGCGGTTTCCCGCTCCGCGGTCCCTGTTGCCTGGGTGACGGTCACGTCGACCACGAGGCCAGTACCGTTGGCGTCTCACCGCCATCTTTGGGACGGAAGCTCTTCAATGAGGCCCATGCTTCCAGTAAGGTGCCGTCCACGGTGAAGTGGTCCTCTGACAGCAGCTTCCTCTGGCGCGCTTCCGCCACCACCTCTCCCAGAAACTCGCGCGCCACCTGGTGCTCAAGCAGCCTTTCCTTGTTCTTGGAGAAGGTCGAGGCGTCGAAGGCCGGGTCCATGATATTCAGGTCCAGGAACCATTTGAACAGCAGGTCGTACTGAAGCCGCTCGCAGAACTGGCGTTCACTGCGGATTGAGTACAGGGCAATCAGCAAACACGCCTTGAGCAGATGCTCGGGTGGTATCGACGGCCGGCCAACTTCAGAGTACATCCGGTTGAACGTCGAGGACAGCTCCGAGAGGGCGTGGTCTACAATGGGCTTGATGTGCCGGATGGGGTGGTCTCGAGGTACCAGGTCCTCCGGGGTCAGGGCAACCAGCATCGTCACCTGTTGCTCTGTCTTGCCGCGCATTATAACCTCCGTCGAAGTGGTTGACCTCACTCTACCATATTGTGCTTACCGTGTCAGCTAACCAGGCGGGGTTTTTTAGCACCCTGCTAGTACTATTACGTTACGTTATGAAGAATCCATGCGCCGGCGGACGAC
>JAENJB010000205.1 GCA_016844565.1 Dehalococcoidia bacterium | reverse complement strand
AACGGACGTGTCGAGCGGTTGTCCACCTCCTGCCGCAGGTAGCCGATGGTTGTATCACGCCGGCGGGTGATACTGCCCTCGTCCGGGCTGAGGTGGTCAGCGATGATTTCAAAGAGCGTTGTCTTGCCGGCGCCGTTGGGACCAAGGAGCGCCATGCGGTCGCGGACGCCGATGTGCAAGCTCAGCCCGCTGAAAAGTGTACGCTGGCCGAAAGACTTGGAGATGTCGTTCAGGCGGAGCATTGTATAGACCTTTGCATTATCGATTCCCTCGAAAATGCGCCTTCGGGCGCGGCCCTGTCATTGCGAGCCCATCCCGACCTGTCGGGAGGGCGAAGCAATCTCTGAGCCGCTAGTACCGCATGAGATTGCTTCGGGCTTCGCCCTCGCAATGACGGCTTGGGTTGAAGGCATTTTCATCTAATGTACTGTCTCGTATGGCGCTTTACAAAGCTTGTCATTCCGGACTTGATCCGGAATCCATGCTTTCTATCTGGATTCCCGCTTGCGCGGGAATGACACCGGCCATCGTTCAGCTTGTCTCAGCAAAGGTAATGTCCGGGTTTTCCTTCTGGCAGTACTCGACGTCCCAGATAGACGAGAACAGGATAACGGGGCGCTCTTGCCTGTCCCGGCACCGCCGGGTTGCGTGGCGGGAGAGAGACATCTGGTCGAGCGCCGAGCTATCTGCTTTGACCCATCTGGCGCAGGTGAAAGGCAGGCGGTCTATCCGCGCCTTAACGCCGTACTCCTCTTCCAGACGGGCCAGGACCACGTCAAACTGCAGCTCGCCCACCGCCGCCAGAATGGGCTCCCGGCGATGGCTGTCTTCAGCGTGGAACACCTGTACCGCTCCTTCCTCTTCCAGTTGCATCAGGCCCTTGTGAAACTGCTTGTACCGGCTGATGTCGCTGTTGCTCAGCGTGCCGAAGTGCTCCGGCGGGAAGATGGGGATACTGGCGAACGGGACCGGGGTCCCATTTGTTACCCTGTCACCGATGGTTAACAGGCCGGGGCTGACAATACCGATAACATCGCCGGGGAAGGCCTCATCAACAGGCTCCCGCTCCCTGCCGAAGAGCCGGAACGCCTGCGACAATCGTATCTTCTGCCCGAGGCGGGGATGAAAGACGGTCATGTCTTTCTGGAAGTGGCCGGAGCAGACGCGGAGAAAAGCCATCCTATCGCGGTGCCGCGGGTCGATGTTGGCCTGGACCTTGAAGACAAAGCCATGGAATACCTCACTGGTCGGATCGATTATGCCCTGTTCGGTCCCCCGGGGAACCGGTGATGGCGCCAGGTCAAGAATAGCCTCCAGGAAGGGCTCGACGCCGAAGTTGTTCAAAGCGCTGCCGAAAAACACCGGCGTCATCTCACCGGCCAGATAGCGCGCCCGGTCAAAGGCGCCGCCCGCTCCGGCCAGGAGTTCTATCTCTTCGACGATCTTCCGGTATGCCTGTTCTCCTAACAATCCAGGAAGTGCGGGGTCGTCTATGCCAGCCGCCTCGACAGGCGCCCGGTACTGGCCGTGCGTTGTCCGCTGGAATCGGAGAATCTGCTTGCCCTGAAGGTCATATACTCCCAGAAAAGAGGCGCCTTCGCCAATGGGCCAGTTTACAGGCACGGCAGTGATGCCCAGCATCCGCTCGATCTCATCCAGCAGCGCCAGCGGGTCGCGGCCGGGATGGTCCAGCTTGTTAATGAAGGTGAGAATGGGTATCCCCCGCATGCGGCAGACGCGGAAGAGCTTTTCCGTCTGCGGTTCGATGCCCTTGGCGCTATCCAGCACCATCACTGCGCTGTCCGCCGCCATCAGCGTCCGATAGGTGTCCTCACTGAAGTCCTGGTGGCCGGGGGTGTCAAGCAGATTGATGCGGTATCCCCTGTACTCCATCTCCAGTGCGGTTGCCGAAATGGAGATGCCCCGCTGCTTCTCCATAGTCATCCAGTCAGAGGCGGTATGTTGCTGGTTACCGCGGGCCCGGACTGACCCGGCAAGTTCTACTGCACCGGCGTAAAGCAAGAACTTCTCTGTCAGCGTGGTCTTGCCGGCATCCGGATGCGATATGATGGCGAAGGTGCGCCGCCGGGCCACCTCCCGGAGGAATTCGGCCCGGTTAAGTTGTCTGGTGTCCCGGGTAATTGAAGTCAAAGAGAACTCCTTGTGAGCTTGATTTTGGAGACTATGAGCAACCGGGCTGTGCCCGGTCCCGGGTTGTCCCGCAGGTGCGGGACTTCAGAGGTGAAGCTGGAGATAGGGTATCATCGGATAGAATCTCAAAACGTGACTACATTATAGCAGAAATCAGCATGTGTGGACGGAGACTGTACCATCGTCAATGAGCGGTTTACATGGGGGGCTTTGCCTTAGAAGTGGCAGTTGCCCATAAAGTCAGAGAGTTGCCCACAAAGCAACCAACATCACCAAAAAGCGCCACAATCCGACGGATTTCCCCCAGTATCCCCCATAACTTACCAACATTAACCACTAACATCCACTTTGATGGTGAGGAGAGAGTTGGCACGTTCCGTTGGATGAGACCTTAGCTTCAGACGGCGAGACCCTCTTGAATTCGGTCGCTGTCTCCAGATGTTCTTCTGGTTGGGGTATTGACAGAGATGGATAGTTGTGGTATCTTTAGATTTATGAGGGTGTAGGAGTGCTCAGCTCCTACACCCTAGTCTGGGCGGATGCCTGAGCGACTTATAGGAGCGGTCTTAAAAACCGCCGTTCGTGGTAGCACACGAACCGAGGGTTTGAATCCCTCTCCGCCCGTTTGCATATATTCTACACTGTTAGTGTAAAGGATTGTCAAGAGACATTACTCTAAAAGGGACGTAATGATAAACTGGAGGTAACATGGTAACTAACAACCACTCATTTGAAGAAGCAGTCCGCAAACTTCTAGCTGAAACACAGTCAGAGTTGGCAAACATTGAAAGCCAGATAGCCGAACTGGCAAAGAAGCAGCAGACACTCGAAAATGAGTATCAAAGTTATGAAGGTGCTTTGAAAGGATACCTGCGCCGCGAAGGTAGGGCGGATGTAGAAAGAATCAAAGTGAGCGAGGTTGCCGACTACCTGTACGCAAAGAAATTCATGAAAGCTAAGAAGCGAATGAATGCATATAGAGTGGTCTACTCGCTGCTATTGAAAATGGAAGAGGAGAAGAGGGTTGAGCGTGTTGGCCCAGGCCGATTCCGGCTGTTAGGCACACAACAAGCCATGCCCGGAGTAAGTTTAAAGAGTTTCAACTAGTTGCCAGGTGTGGCGGGCGAGACGCCCGCTTGGGATAAAACAGGGGCTGGAAGGTCCGTAGTTTCGAGCAGCGACCCTTCCAGCCCCGGAGAGGACAAGAGTGATGTGCCTGTCTAATTGGCCTGCCGCTTGGCTGACAAACATCTTACCACTTTTCCGTGGCGTGTTCCAATATGGGCTTTTGCAGTCTGGACAGACCTTCGGTTGTAGCTTGTCCAATTGGTCTAGTTTATCACTGACATCTTTGGGCAACCACACATGACCACATCTGTAACACTGGAAGGCATTTACTAGAATTCGCCCCACGCCAGATAGTATATCACTACTGATATATCCTGTCAAATATCACCCTTACAGGTATTGACATTCTATGTTCTCTGTGGTATATTACAACTAGGTAATACGATAGGAGAACGAAGATGGACGGAAGACAGGAACGCGGACTACAGATAGCGGCCCTGAGCAAATTGGAGAGGAACAAGCTAGGATGGAAAGTACCTTCGCAGTCTGGCAATGGAAGCTACGTTGTGAATCTTGACGGTGGTGAGCCGTTTTGCACCTGCCCCGATTTCGCTAACGGGAACAAGTGCAAGCATATCTTCGCGGTGGAGTTCACTATTCAGCG
>JAENJB010000204.1 GCA_016844565.1 Dehalococcoidia bacterium | reverse complement strand
AAGAGGTCCTTTGAATCCCGACCCCACCCTTGGTCTCACCGTATCCACGACCTTCTTCCAGAAATTCACCGTGTTGTCCCACTTGATCCCGGAAGCAGTCAGATCGCCGGTCATGTAGGCGTAGCCGAGCAAGATCTCCGCCGTCCCTGAAGTCGAAATTATTGCGTTGCCGCGCCACCTGGCAGCCGTCAGGTCGTCCCATGTCCTGGGAGCATCGGCCAGAGCGACCATCTGGGTATTGTAAGCCGGAGCATAGAAAGCCGCGGTAGTTTGCCGCCAGAAGTTATGCTTTGGCTGGTTGGGCCAGGTGTTGGGCCAGTTGGGGAAGGGATATTCCTGGAGGACGCCGGCGGCTTTCAGCCGGACGGCACGCCGAAGGGGAACTCCCACCACATCGGCGCTGTACCTGCCGGCCTTGTACTCCTCAATCATCCTGGGCTCCACCTCCACACTCAGGTCCGAAACCTTGAGCTTGAGAAAGGGATATTTTGCCTCAAAGGCCTGCTCCACCGGTCCGTGGTACCACGAGTACATCCACATCACCACCTCTTTCTCCCCCGCTGCTTTGGCTGCCTCAATCAGCTTCTGCTCGCGAGTCTGAGCCGTTCCCGGCGTGGCGGGTGCGCCTGGAGTGGTGGCAGACGGTTTCTCGGAAGACGGGGGTGTCGCCGGTGAAGGCGCTTTAGGCGACGCGCAGGCGGAGAACAAGAGACCTGCGACCATCACCAGGCTCATCAACCAATAGCCAAACCTCTTCATTATAGATTCCCTCCCTTTCCTATTTTATCATTTCCTCTCACCAAACTTTACCGCCTCCCGATGATCTCCCTGATCCAGAGATCGTCCGCCTGAGGGAACAGTGCCTCGGGCGTCAGTTCCATCGGCACATAAGCGAGCTGTGTGCCCTTTCTGGCGAAGTACTGGTTGCTGAGCGCCTTCCTGGCGGCCTCCGGGTGCTGGGTGAGCGTAGGAGCGGTGTTGGCGTGAATCAGGTTCCCCTCCTCAGAGGTCAGGAAATCTATGAGAAGCTGTGCCGCGTTGGGGTGGGGAGGGTTCTTCGGCAGAGCGATGGACAGGGGATCGGCATATATCTTCGGGTAGGGAGCGAAGTCTATCGGAGCGCCCAGCCGGATGTTGTAGAGTCCGATGGTCGCTGAGCCGTTGAGGGCGATCACGGCATCGCCGACTATCACCGAGTCCAGCGGAGACTTGAACCCGGTCCCAATCCTCGGCCTGGTGGCCTCCACGACCTTTTTCCAGAAGGTCAGCGTCCGGTCCCACTTCACACCTTCCTTCGTCAGATCGCCGAGCTCATAAGCAAAGGCAATTATCCACGAGCCGGCGGAGGTGGAGATGATAGCCCGTCCACGCCACTTGGGGTCAGCGAGGTCCTCCCACTTCCTGGGCACGTCGGACGGCGAGACGAGCTGCGTGTTGTACATCGAGGGATAGCTGGAGGCGAGGTTGTTCCGCCAGAAGTTGTGCTGCGGCTGTCCCGGCCAGCTATTGGGCCAGTTCGAGAAAGGGAACTCCTGAAGTATACCCGCCCCTCTCACGCGGATCGCCCTGTAGACAGGAAGCTGAATCACGTCCGGGCTGTATTTGCCCGCCTTGTACTCCTCGGTCAGGCGGGGCTCCAGCTCGGCGCTCATATCCACTGCCTTGAGCTTGAGGAAGGGGTACTTCGCCTCGAAGGCCTTCTCCACCGGCCCCTGGTACCAGGACAAGGACCAGAGCACCACCTCTTTCTCCCCGGCTGCCTTGGCCGCCTCCACCAGTTGCTGCTCTCTGGACAGCGCCGGCTTCGGCGCGGCCGGCGCCGGCGTTGCCGCCGGTTTCTCCGGGGCCGGTGCGGGCGCCGCCTTGGGCGCGGCGCAGGCAGACAGGAGCAGAAGCACGACCAGCCCCGCTAACCCAACACTAGCTATCCTCTTCACCATCTTCTCCTCCTCTTGGAGAGGCTGTTAAGAATAAAACAGTCTCAAGCTACCGGCGCTCAACGTTGGCGATCCAGAAGTCACCGCTTCTTTTCACATTCTCCGCGGTGTACAGCTCGAGTGGCATAGGCGCCCATTTCACCCCGCGGCTCTTCAAGAGAGCACCGGCGGTGGCACGCTTCTCCACCTCAGGGTCAATAGCATTCTGGAGATTTACGTTGGCGTAGACCAGCAGCCCCTCAGTCGAGGTAAAGTAATCGGCCAGCAGCTCGGCAGCGTTGGGATGAGGCGCGTTGTTCACGATGGCGATGGCGAAGGGAGTGGCCATGGCCATTTCCACTGAAGCCACATCCACCGGCGCTCCCCTTGTCCTGAATTCCAGGGTGGTCACGGATGACCCTGCCAGCAGGATATCAGCCTCGCCCGCTGCGAGCAACTCCGTGGGCGGAGCAAAGGCGCGGCTGACTATGGGACGGCCATTCCGCACCACGTCCCGCCAGAAGCTCTCCGCCTTATCGATTATCGACCTGCCCTGCCACCTGGCCTTCTTCAGGTCTTCCCAGGACTTCGGAATGTCGGCGCCGACTACACGCTCGGTATTGTAGACAGGTAATCGCGGCGCGGCGGTTATCACCCGGGAAAGATTGTTGGGTGGCTGATGGGGCCATCCCATAGTGCGGCTCCAGTCATACTCTTTGAACAGTCCAAGCTTCTCCGCCTCGGGATTGTCTATGGTGCTGTTGACAATTATGTCGGCTGAAATCCTCCCCGCTTTGGCCTCCTCAGCCAGCCGGCCTACCAGGTCTCTCCCGGTGGGAGCAATCCAGGTCGTAAACTTCAGATAGGGGAACTTGTCGCGAATAGCGGCCTTCAAGGTCTCGGCGCCGGTGAGGGTGTTGGTCCACAGCACCACCTCGCCCTCTTTCCTGGCGCCATCCACCAGCTGCTGCGCCTTCAATGCAGCGGCCGACGGGGTGACAGGAGCCGCCGCCGCCGGAGAAGCCGGCGGCGGCGCCGGCGCTGGCGCTTTGGGTGCCGCGCAGGCGGTAAGCAAGAGTATGAGAAGCAAGAATGAAATCAGCCAGTAACCATGTCTCTTCATTGTGTACCCTCCCGGGTTATTCCTCAGAACTGTCTGTGTCCTCTTAGTCCGGTGACTGGAAGAGGAAACGAAAACACCTTCCCACTTGTCTATTAAATTAACGAGGCTGAGCAAACAAAGTTAGTTCTGGTGCTGGCCTTTTTGGGGAGATGCCGCAACCTGTGGATATCCAAATTACATCAACCCATGCCAGGTTGTCAAATCGTTTACTAGACGGTGAATCCCGCGTGCGACTTCGGGCCCTGAGCCCGCCTGACCTGGATAAGCTGGGCGCCGATGCTGACCGCTATTTCCTCCGGAGTTTCGGCGCCTATCTCCAGCCCTATAGGCGCGCTAACCCTGTCGAGCGCCTCTTTGGACACTCCCCTGGCCATCAGGTTAGCATATACCGTCTTGTTCTTCTTTCGACTGCCTATCATGCCGACGTAGGCGGCATCCGTGCCCACGGCCCACTCCAGCACCTCCTCATCGGACAGGTGCCCGCGGGTGACGATGACGATGTACCCCGACTTGTTCAGCTTGAGCCTGGGGAACACGGACTTGAAGTCCTCGGCGATGACCTCGTCCGCGTCGGGGAACCGCCGCTCGTTAGCAAAGTCGGCGCGGTCATCGATGACCACCACCTTGAAGCCCACCATCTTGCCGACGCGGGCAATGAAGAACGAAATGTGCCCCGCGCCGAAGATGTAGAGCGTCGGCTGGGTTAGAATCGGTTCCACGAAAACGTCCATGATCCCTCCGCATATCAGGCCGTCGCCCTCTGCTGCATCTCTGCCCGTCAGGTCAAAGTGCAGCATCTTGGGTTTCCCTTCGGCCATGACTTTCTTGGCCTCTTGCCATACTTCGGCCTCCACACAGCCTCCGCCGACCGAGCCGATGATGGTCCCATCCGGCAGGACCAGCATCTTGGCGCCGGGCTCACGCGGGGTAGCGCCTTTGGCGCTGACGAGGGTCGCCAGTGCCGCCTTCCCCCCCTCCTGCTTTATCCTGACTATCTCCTCAAAGACATCCTGCATTCCGTTCTCCTCACCCGCCGGCAAACATGGCCAGAGCTATCTCCACCGAGTCGTTGTCCTTCAGCTTGGTGTCCAGCCCGCCGGGAAGGGAGTCATACTGCCGGCGGTTGACCGATAGGGCGAACATCTGGCCGACCTTCCCCGTCTGCGCGTCGACGAGGCGGAGACCGATTCCCGGCTCGGCCAGCTTCTCCACCAGGTCCCTCAGGGTAGCCTCCGGCCCGCTCATCTCCACCTCGTCCCGCCCCAGCGGGATGTTGCTTGAGAGACGCACCTTCATGGCGCCACCCCCGGCGTCCTTTGCCTCCTCAGTCCTTTCAATACCTCGGCGGAGGTGGTCACCATGCCGAAGTGCATCTTGACTATGGTTTCCGAAGCAGCCTGAAGCTCAGGCGTCTTCTCCCAGGTGCAGTCCTTCAAGAGGACGCAACGAAAACCCCGGAAGAAGGCGTCGCGCAGCGTGGACTCGACACAGACCGCCGTGGTTACTCCACCGATGAGAAGCGTCTCAATCCCTAGCTTCCTCAGGATAAGCTCCAGGTCAGTCTGATAGAAAGCAGTGTAGGTATGCTTGCTGTCGACAACGATGTCGCCCTCCTGAGGGACCAGCTCGGGGATAATGGCGGCATTCCATGTCCCTCGCACCAGGGAACCCAGGCTTTCCCCCGGTGGACCTACCTTCTGCCCCGGGCCGACCGTGCCCGGCCGCTCCAGGTAGATGCTGGCCCAGCTCTGGCTCAGGTCGCTGAAGTCGGGGCGGAAGACGTGCTGGGTGTATATAACTTTGACTCCCGCCCGGCGGCAGCCATCCGCCACCCGCCTGGCTGGCTCGATAATCCTCCGCACCGGCCTCATATCCACCTTCTTGGCCGCCATCATACCCTCGGGCGAAAGGAAGTCGTTTTGCATATCAATCAGTAGGAGCGCCAGCTTGCTG
>JAENJB010000055.1 GCA_016844565.1 Dehalococcoidia bacterium | reverse complement strand
AGCTCCCCATGGTCAGCAGCAGTACCTCCGCCTTTTCCGTTCGGTAGGTCTCGACCGGAAGATAGCGCCGGCCGCTGAGCTTCTCAAATTCCTTCCAGACCTCTGCAATGACCTTCGCCGAGGCCCGCAAGTCCATCTCCTGGGCCTTCTTGGCCTCGGTATACAGGCTGGGACTGGCAAAAGCACCCATGGTTACCGGCCGCGATGGGTCCAGAGCATAAGGATGATGACACGGAGGCAGGAACCGGTCGACCTGCTCCTGCTCCAGGAGAGACATCGGTTCGACCACATGGGAGAGATTGAAACCGTCCAGGTTCACCATCACCGGGAAGAGCACATCCGGGTGCTCCGCGATACGGAAAGCGCAGATATTCAGATCGAAGGCTTCCTGCACATTCTCGGCAAAGAGCTGAATCCATCCGCAATCCCGGGTCGCCATGACATCGGAGTGGTCGCCCCAGATATTCAGCGGCGCCGAGAGAGCACGGTTGGCCACCGCCATAACGATGGGCAGCCTCATGCCGGAAGCAACATAAAGGACCTCGTGCATCAGCTCCAGGCCCTGGCCCGCCGTAGCGGTGAAGGTGCGCGCCCCGGTGGCTGAAGAGCCAAGACAGGCGCTCATCGCTGAATGCTCGGATTCGACGGAAATGTACTCGGCGTCCAGCTCGCCGTTGGCCACAGCTTCCGCCAGCGCCTCGGCGATGTGGCTCTGCGGTGTAATGGGATAGGCCGCCACGACCTCGGCCCGGGCCAGTCTTACCGCCTCGGCCACAGCGGTGGCGCCCTCCATCCCTACCAGCTTCCGATTCATTCCTCCTCCTCACGCACCATGGTAATCACCTGCTTGGGGCATTCCCGCGCACAGATACCACAGCCCTTGCAATAGTTGAGGTCCGCCTCTAGATAGCCGTTATCGTTGTACTCGATACACAGATCGGGGCACACGATATTGCATGTCCCGCACTTGATACACTTCGGAAAATCCCACACCGGATGCTCGGATTTCCAGTCTCCGGAGCGGTAGGTGCTGGCGCTGCCCGGCCGGTCCACCACACAACCCTTGAGGAGCTCCCTCCACGTCGGGGTCAACTCGGGCTGACACAGTTCCAGATACTTCTTCTTAATCAATATCGTCCTCAGATGACAACGGTTTCCTCAAAGGCCCGGTGACAGGCAGTGATGTTCTTCGCCGCCCTGGCGCCGAAGACCTCCCTGATGGCTTCCCCCAGAGACTCCAGCCCAACCACTCCGGTACACTTCGCCAGCGCGCCCATCATGGTAGTGTTGACGATGGGCACGCCGATGACATCGCGGGCGATCGCCAGGGCATTCACCGTGGCGAACTTCCAGGGGCCGGCAAAATCGGCCTTCATCTCCGACGGTTCTTTCCTGCTGTTTACGATGATAATCCCCGTCTTCTTCAAACCAGCGGTGACATCCACCACGCAAAGGAGACTCGGGTCGAGCACCAGGACCACATCCGGCTCCTGGATCTCGGATCTGACCCTGATGGGCTGCTTGTCCACCTTGACAAAGGCCAGCACCGGCGCTCCTCTGCGTTCGGGGCCGAAGCTGGGAAAAGCCACGGCATACTTCCCCTCGCTGATGGCCGCCAGGGCCAGCAGTTTCGCAGATGTAACCGCGCCGCCGCCGCCACGACCATGAATCCTTATCTCAATCACTGGAATACGCCGCCTATCTAGCCGGAATTGCAGAAAACAATTTCGAATTATACTATAGCTCTCCCCTATGATGCAAAGTATGCAGAGCCGAGGTGGTTTACTAATGCAGTTTTGTCATTGCGAGCGAAGCGAAGCAATCTCAACAGTGCTTACAGAGATTGCTTCGTCGTCCCGATTGATCGGGACTCCTCACAATGACGGCTTGGGTTGCCAAACAACCTCAAGGCCCTGTTTTATCCTCTAGCCCTAGCAAAATGCCTGCCATTAGGGTAGAATTGATCCAAAACGGAGTGAGAATACATGTCCAGTAAAAAAGAAGTGGTTTCCAGCCATCGTCACTGCAACGGTTGCGGTGCACCCATTCCACTGGATGAGACCTTCTGCTCGCCAGAGTGTGCCAACAAGCTCATCTCCCAGCGCAAGAAGCAGCAGCGGAGCACCTTCATCTTCATGGGCATTATCTTCCTCGCGATGCTCTTCTTCCTCTTCTCCAGAGGCTTCGGCGCATCGACACCCCCAACACCCTAGCGCCCCCAAGACGCGGGCGATTAGCTCAGTTGGCTAGAGCACCTGCTTTACACGCAGGGGGTCAGAGGTTCAAGTCCTCTATCGCCCACCACTCGTGTCGGATGCCGCCCTATCTACTCCCCACACCGGCTTCCCCACGGCAGAACTTGATGAGCTCGGCGAACTCGCTGATTTTGGTGCGATTATTGGTCTCGAGAAAACCATCATAGGTTAGGCTGATCCAGGGTTTCTGGTGCATTGCGCCGAATTTTTCAGCCATGGCAGCGACAATTCCACCAGGCATGCAGCCGTGGGGCATAACGGATATCACACCGGCGAACTCAGAGGATTCCAGCCATTCGACACCAGTGCCGATACTGAGAACCGCCTCACTCCCGCACTGGGTAGAGAGATACTGGTTTGACCTGGCCAGTATTTCGGCTATCGAAGTTTCTCTCTCCGGAAGCATCTCGCGAAAATGCCTCGCCACCGATTGTTCATCGTAACTCTGGACCAGTTTCCTTATTTGGCTCTTCGCCATTGCCTGGATATTTCGGGACTTGACGCTATCCTCGACATTCCTAACTGAGATGTACTTGATCCATTCTCCAATTGAGGAAACAATGACTTCCAGGCCTGCCGCTTCGCATTCCTTCACCAGATTGTTGTTACTAAATGTGTTGGAGCGCAAGTAGATTTCCCCATTTATGCCAACTCGCGGCCTTCTGGGCATGTCGGGAGCAATCAGGGAACTGAAGTCAGAAGTTGCCTGCCTCAGAGTGCGGGCGAGGTCTTCTCTGCTACGCAGATGACCGGCTATCTTGCGCACATACTCATCAAACAGGCGGTCTGCCCGCCCTTTCTCTTTCTCATAGGGACGGGTGCGCCAGAGCAGCTTCTCTAGGTTATCAATAGCGACCACACCTTTCCAGACAAGGCGTTCAAAGTCCTTACCCAGGCCAAGGTCACTATAGGCCTTGTTTGACACTGTGCTTCGTATCGGCAGGTCAAAACCCATACCTTTGAGCACTCTCATCTCTTCCGTAACGTACTTCCCAAAGCGGCAAGGTCCATAGGACCCGGCCATAAGCCCTTCGGCCTCTTTGAGGTTATGCCCATTTTCATGGTGAACCCTTATGAAATCACCCAGCGTGACGCGGTATGGCAGGCATTCCGTTCCTGTAGTTACCTGGTTGCTGTAGAGGAGATTACGTTCATCAGGTTCGGGGAGCACGACGGCGTCAACCCCGTAGGACACCATTGCGGCACCCACGGCCTCTACAAAGGGCGCCATCCTTGGCAAGAGAACGGTTTTCCTTGAACTGGTGAAGGCTGATGTTCCCCGGTAGATGAACGGGCGCTGAGCTTCCTTCTTCGCTGAGGCGGCGTACCCTTGAATGGTATCGACAAAAGCCTCGAGACGGGTGACGATGCCGGCTTCAGCGGCATGTTCATCGATCTCCAACTGGCCCAGCGGCTTGGTGCCGGTGATGTCCTCCAGAATTCTCAGTATGAATGAGTTGGGACCGCACCCGAAGTTCGTCAGCACCAGCCCGTATAGCTGCGGGTCCGATGTGGTGATGGCAGTGCCGGCAATGAACTTGCTCTCATACGCCCAATAGGGACTGTCTGAGTACTTCTTGGGGTCTACCGAGTCGAGGGGCAGGTAGTCGAGTGGTACCGGCACCACCCCGAGTTGGGCCAGCTTCTCGGCAATGCCAAGATTGGCGCCCGAGTCCTGCGACACGTAGGACCGGCTTATCAAGACTACGCCCAACTGGCCGTTCTCATGAATCTGCTTCAGGAGCTTGCTGCCGAGCACTTCCCTCTCCGCCTCAAATCTGCGCTGGGCTTCAATGCCGGCCATGGCTGCTCGTCTCCCTCTTCGCCCGCTGAAACCCATCTTAACCGCCACACCCGCAAGACTCTTCACTACGTCAGTGTCTCCCTGACTAAAGTCTATCGTCGGTATCAGCAGGCGCTCCCCGAGGTTGAGGGCCTGGCGCACTATGAACGGCGATGCCTGGACGAGAGGGCAGGCGTATTTCTGATTCTCGTCTCCGTCTTTCTTGCCCAATCGAATAGCGCTGGGGTAGAGGATGTAATCCACTTCTTTGAGGGCGGCCACATGCCCGTGAAGAAGCTTGATCGGGAAACAGCTATCGGCATGGCCCATCTCAACGGCATGCTCAATGATCTGCTGCGTGGTCTTGCTCGTGAGGACAATCCGCGCATCCAGTGCATTGAGGAAACCGATAAGCATTGGCGCATAGTCATACACCAGAAGCGACCTGGGGACCCCGACGGAAGGCCCGGCGCCGGCATTCTCCTTGTACTCCCGGAGAAGCAGCTTCTCGCGCTCGTCGAAGACCGGGTGATAGCGCAGTTGTTGTCACAGACCTTGCAGGTGAACGTAGAAAGCTGGCATGTGGAATCAATAATCTGCTGGAAGCCCTTGAACCTGGAGACGCGGCCGGACACTGTCTCGCGGGCAAGGAGCGCCGCTCCCATGGCCCCACTGACCTCCCGGTGCTCGGCAACAGTCAGGGTCTTGCCCTTGAGTTGCTCGGAGAAGGCTGAGACAACAGCCTGATTGTAGAATACCGCCCCGGTGAGGACAATCTTGTTGCCGAGTTTTCTGGAACCGACCACCTTCGATAGATAGTTCCTGGCGATGGAGTTGGCGAGACTAGCCGTGATTACCGGTAGTGGCACCCCTTCCTGCTGGGCTGAAGTCACCGCCTGGCTCATGAAGGCAGCACATCTTGTTCCAAGGTCGCAGGTATGTGGAGCATCGAACGCCAGGTCGGCAAACTCCCCGCTCTTCACAGAAACGTCGAGCATGTCTGCCAGCTCATCAATGAAGCTGCCCGTACCTGCCGCACACGCCTTATTCATCTGGTAGTCGACGACCACCCCGTTCCTCTTGATCACCAGCTTGGGACAGCCCTGGTCTGCGCCGTTATCTCATTCTTGACGATGTCCGCGCCGATGAGACTGCCAATCAGATACCTCCCGGAACCGGTAACACCCGCGCCGGCTATCCTGACCCTGTCCGCGCCATCCCTCAGCAGATTCTTGAAGACCTCTTTCACAGCATCGATAGGTCTTCCGGCAGTCATCAGATAGTTCTTCGCCAGAATCTTCTTCCCTGACTCATCAAGTATCACTGCCTTGGTGCTGGTAGAGCCCACGTCGACACCAAGATAGCCCGTGCACGGTTCCTCTATCCGCCGGCTCGCCGCGCCGCTCTGAATGTTGACACTCGGAAGCCTGGGCGACTCGAAGTAGTGCTGATGTTCGCCGGCATCCGGCAGCACACTCACCCGGGAACTCTTTCCCCTTGACAGCAAGGCTGAACCTATAGCCGCCATGTAAAGATAGTTTTCAGGCACGATCACCTGCACTTCGTGCCCGTTCCTTGCCGACAGGGCCCCGTTGAGAGCTTTGACTATCCCCAGATTGGCAGCCACGCCGCCGACCAGATAGATGGGTTCCTCAAAGGTCCCTTTCTCGAGTGAGACCACCATGCGGGCAATGCTTTCGCAGAGCCCGTAAAGCATGGCCTCCATGGGCACGCCCTTCTGCTGCAGGTGGATGAGGTCACTCTTGGCGAAGACACTGCATCTGGCGGCTATTCTGGGCGGGGCACCCTGGCACTGCAGAGCCAGACCGGAGAACTGTTCCATGCTAATACCAAGCCGGTACGCCTGCTGCTCCAGGAACCTTCCCGTGCCGGCGGCGCAAAGAGGGTTCGTCGCTATCTTCCAGGGCTTCTTAAGCCCGTCTTCCAGACCCATTATGAGGGAGCTCTGACCACCGATCTGTATTATGGTCCTGGCTTCGGGATGCCTATGAAGAAGTCCTGATGCTATCGCCAGTGAGCTGCTGTGCTCCGCCCAGTCTAGTTCTTTCGGAATGACATCTCTGGCGGAGCCTGAGACACCGGCGGCAGCAATGCGGCCGAGGTCGAACTTCTCGCCCAGCACAGCGAGAAGTGAGTTGACCGCGTCCCTAGCGTTAGAGGCTATCTTCTCGACGGCAAGGTGAACAACCTTTCCGTCTTCTTCGATGAGCGAGAGCTTGACGTTTACCGAGCCGATATCCAGACCAAGCAAGTAACTCATATTCCAATAGTTAATTTTACCACAAGGCGCAACATTGATAAAAAGGGGCGACCTCGATAGCCATCATCCGGTAACCTAGAGCAGGGTCTCGAACCTCTGCACCCTCACCACCAATGCCCCTCTTGCCCAGGTGTATTTCTCCTTCACTCGCCTGGCAAATTCACCTTCCGTTTGAATCTCTCCTTCGCCGTAAAGGATGCAGCCCTGCCCACGACGTCCTCCACTTCTCTCCACCTGCTTCGAGGCGATCAGCAACTGCAGGCTCTTACTCTCTCTCAGATTAGCCTCTGTTTTGTGATACCGTCCAGCAGGGATGAGAATTGTTTCCCCTTCGATAATTCCGAAATTCCTGATATAGTCTCCCCAGGTAGCTACCAGGTGGGGCAATCCGGTGTCGCTATCCCGAGTTACGATAGCCACCCATTCCGTCCTCTCCAGAATCTCCTGACAGACCCCGTCCATTTTGTTGCTCATAAACCGTACTTCTGGATTAGCTCGTACTTTCGCTGCTTGCTATTGTCATGGACCTTTCGCAGGCCGCGAAAGACGTCCCTGATGGTCGCATCGCCCAGAGCCTCCAGGTCGGAGTCGCTGACCTCCCGCTGGAGCTGCTCCAGTTGGTGGTATAGGATCAAAATCTCCCTGGGTTTACTGACACCGCCAGGGATGTGACTGAAGACATCCCGGGCCGCCTCCAGGGCCTTCTTCCGCTCCTCCTGATAGATACGCTCGTGACAGCGGTGCAGGGTTTGCACCACATCCCAAATTTCGGCGGCCTCGGAGTCCATGGACACCCTGGGGCCCAGCAGGCCACAGATGTATTCGCCGTCTTCGAACAAGCTCAGATTCTCCGTCGTCACCTCAAGCTTCCGAATAAGGTCCACCGCCCGGTCGATAATCACCTTCTTCCTTCCATTTCGCTTCTGGAGATATTCGGCGCAACCGCATACTTGACACATTATCCTGATCTCCTCCCTCTTTCCACATGGTCATTCCTGAATTCGGCGATGGGGCCAGCAATCATGGCCATCTTACTTCCCCCAGATATAAAGGTAAACAATCTCTCTTTTACACCTGTGGCCGCGGGATAACTATGATTTATATCACATTTGTACGAGAGCTGAGTCACTCCTCAGCCAGGGAGGTTCAGAACGCCGATTTCGCGCTTCGCGCAGCCAGACCGGTCGGGGCTCTCGGAGGACTAGTTATGCTTCGATTCTTTCGAAGAGGTAACTTCCTATACCGAGCAAAATGGCGGTGAGAATGCTGATCACAAGAAGGTCGGTGGTGATTCCGAATTCGCTGCCGTTTATCAAAGCGCCGCGAAGTCCATCTATCCCATACGTAAGTGGGTCGATTCTTGTTATGACTTCCATAAATCGTGGCAACCCCTGCAGCGGAAAGAGAGCCCCTGAAAGGAAAAAAATCGGCATCACCAGGAAGTTCATGATGAGTTGGAAACCCTGCATGTCATGTAAAGTCGAAGCAATGGCTATACCAAGAGACGTAAACAGGAGAGCAATCAGAAAGACAAATACGGCCGCCACAGGCAACAGCAGCAGGTTCTCAGGCCTGAAACCAACAAATAGTGTGAGCACAAAAACGATGGTCCCCTGCAATCCCGCAACTGTTGCCCCGCCAAGGGTCTTTCCCAGCATTATCTCCAACCTTGAAACAGGCGCTACCATCGTCTCCTTCAAGAACCCAAACTGCCTGTCCCAGATCAGATCGACTCCGGAAAAAACAGCGGTAAAGAGAACGCTCATCATAATAATTCCGGGGCCGAGAAACTGGATGTAATTCCCTTCACCGGCCCTCTGAAAGACTGAGCCAAGACCAAATCCAAAAGCTAGCAAAAAGAGCAGAGGCTGGCCGAGCGACCCGATGATTCGAGACCGTGAACGGAAATATTTCTTGACCTGTCTCAGCCAGAGTATATAAATCGTGCTCATTAATGCCTCCTCGTCCACATTCGTCTCATCGTTCTTAAATGGTCCATCCCGCTGGCCTCCTCATCTCTGATCTTTCGCCCGGTCAAGTTCAGGAACGCGTCTTCAAGAGAGTCCGTCTTCGTCTGGTCCTTTAGCTCCTTTACCGTGCCGATGGCCACAATCTTGCCCCGGTCGATAATAGCTATCCTCTCCGCTATCTTTTCCGCTTCTTCCATATAATGGGTAGTGAAAAATACGGTCATATTCTCCTTTTTGCTAATATCTTTTACATAGCTCCATATATGGTTTCTAGTCTGGGGGTCCAACCCAAGCGTCGGCTCATCCAAGAACAGAATCTTCGGATGGTGGAGCAATCCTCTAGCGACCTCCAACCTCCGTTTCATCCCTCCGGAGAATGTCTTGACTAAATCGCTCCGCCGGTCCCAGAGTTCCACGAATTCGAGGAGTTCCTTTATCCTGTGGTCGCTGACATCTTTCGGCACTTTGTAGAGAATCGCGTGAAATTGCATGTTTTCGAAAGCGGTCATGTCTTCATCGACACTCGGGTCCTGGAAAACAATCCCGAAGGATTTTCTAACTGCGTCCTTATTCCTGGTCGGGTCACTTCCGTTCAACGTCATATTCCCGCTGCTTGGCTGCAGCAAGGTGGTGAGCATCTCTATTGTGGTCGACTTTCCGGCACCGTTAGGACCCAGAAAAGCGAATATCTCGCCTTTTTTCACTTCAAAGGAAATATGGTCGACCGCCACCAAGTCCTTAAACTTCTTGACCAGGTCTGAAACGACAATGATATTTGCGTGGTCTTGATTAGAATTCATCTACTCTATTCCTTTACACCTGACGGGATTTTTACATAGTCCCATGATGGTTGGGGTCTTCCGGTCTAACCAGATGGAAGATCGTTGCTTCCAACATCGCTCCATTCATCATGTGAACCTCCTCCCCTAATTCTAAGTCCGAGTCTAATTCCTTTGCAATGCCGGAGAGCATCCACCACCCCCATTGACCGCTGGTATACAATATACTTCGTGCAGTTCAACAGGACTGCCCGCGAAAGGAGCCGCAGATGATCGCAACCTGGATAATAATCGGCATAATCGGAGTCATAGCCCTCTACGTCTGGGCACTATACAACGGCCTGGTCAAGGGCAGGATGAGGGTGCAGGAGGCATGGTCCGGCATAGACGTCCAGCTCAAGAGGCGATCGAGCCTCATCCCCAACCTGGTGGAGACGGTCAAGGGCTACGCCTCCCATGAGAAAGAGGTGTTCGAGAACGTGACCAAAGCCCGCTCCGCCCTGATGAGCGCCGGCGACGCCAAATCGGCGGCTGAAGCCAATAACCAGCTGACCGGCGCCTTGAAGACCCTCTTCGCCGTGGCTGAGAACTACCCCCAGCTCCGGGCCTCGGAGAACTTCATGCAGCTACAGAAGGAGCTCTCCGATATCGAGGCCAAGATCGCCTACTCACGCCAGTTCTACAACGGCAACGTGCTGTCCTACAACACCCAGATTCAGGTCTTCCCCAATGTCCTGCTGGCCACCTCATTCGGCTTCAAACCCGCCGATTTCTTCGCGGCCACCGAGGCGGAGAGAGAAGACGTGAAGGTTAGCTTCGCCAAGAAAGCATGACCGTCTACGACCATATCAGCTCCAACCGCACCCGCTCCTGGCTGCTCATGGTCTTCTTCGTCATCTTTGTGGCCGCGGTAGCGGAGATCATCGCCCTAGCCCTGGGCGGAGGGCAGGTCGCCGGGCTCATCGTTCTCGTCCTGGCCGGCCTCTTTGTCACCATGAGCTACTACTCGGCATCCTCCATGGTGCTCGGCATCTCGCAGGCCAGGGAGGTGAAACATGACGAGAACCCGGACCTCTACCACCTGGTCGAGAACCTGTGCATCGGCGCCGGCGTGCCGGTGCCGAAGATATACATCATTCAAGACAGCGCCCCTAACGCCTTCGCCACCGGGCGCGACCCGCAGCACGCCGCCATCGCGGTCACCAGCGGCCTGATCCAGAAGCTGGACAAGCTCGAACTGGAGGGCGTCATTGCCCACGAACTATCGCACATCAGGAACTACGACATCCGCCTGATGACACTGGTGGTGGTGCTGGTAGGCCTGGTGGCGCTCATGGCGGACTTGATGCTCCGCTACACCTGGTTCGGCGCCGGACACCGCTCGAGCAACCGCGGCAAGGGGGAAGGCGCCGCGGGGGCCATTATCCTCTTACTTGCCCTGGTGGCGGCAATACTGGCTCCCATAGCCGCCCAGCTTATCCAACTAGCCATCTCTCGCGGCAGGGAGTACCTGGCAGACGCCTCCGGCGCTCTGCTCACCCGCTACCCCCAGGGGCTCGCCAGCGCTCTGGAGAAGATAGCGGCGGATAAGGAGCCGCTGGAGGTGGCCAACAAGGCCACGGCCCACCTTTACATCGCCAACCCCTTGAAGGGCCACTCGAGCTGGAGCAACAACCTCTTCTCCACCCATCCGCCCAGCCAGGAAAGAATCGCGCGCCTCAGAGCAATGTGAAGAGCCCAACCGTCCTCTTCGTCTGCGTTCACAATGCCGGGCGCAGCCAGATGGCTGAGGCCTTCTTCAACCAGCTCGCCAAAGGGCGAGCGCGGGCCATCTCAGCGGGCACTCAACCCTCCAATACCGTCAATCCCACGGTGATTAAGGCTATGAGAGAGATGAGCATAGACCTCAGCGGGCGAAAGCCAAGAGCGCTGACAGCCGAGATGATGGAGCAGGCAAATAGGGTAGTGACCATGGGATGCGGGGTTGAGGGGATATGCCCGGCCACCTTGGTGAAGTCCCAGGAGGACTGGGACCTGGAAGACCCGAAAGGCCAGCCCCTGGAGAAGGTCAGGCAGATAAGGGATCGGATAAGGGCCATGGTGCAGAGGATGGTGGAGGAACTGTGACCCACAGACTGTCAGTATTAGACCGCTTTCTCACGCTCTGGATCTTCCTGGCCATGGGCTTAGGGGTAGGAGTGGGTTACCTCCTTCCCGGGGCCGCTGACTTTATCACCTTCTTCCAGGTGGATGCCACTTCGATACCCATAGCCATAGGACTTATCCTGATGATGTACCCGCCGCTGGCCAGGGTAAGATACGAGGAGATGGGGAGAGTGTTCCACGATTGGAGGGTGCTCGGGCTTTCGCTGATGCAGAACTATGTTATCGGCCCGGCGCTCATGTTCCTGGTCGCCATTCTATTCCTCGGTTTCATATGGCCACATCCGGACTACATGGTCGGTCTCATCATGATCGGGCTGGCCCGCTGTATCGCTATGGTCATCGTTTGGAACCAGCTAGCCCGGGGGGACACTGAATACGCCGCGGGACTAGTGGCCTTGAATTCTATCTTTCAAATAGTATTTTACTCAGCCTACGCCTATGTCTTCATAACCATACTGCCCGCGTGGTTCGGCCTGCAAGGGTCTGTAGTTAAGGTGACCATGTGGGAGATAGCCAGGAGCGTCCTCATTTACCTGGGGATTCCCTTCTTTGGCGGCATACTCACCCGATTCTCTTTCCTCAAGACCAGGGGGCGCGAGTGGTACGAAAACAAGTTCATCCCCAGGATAAGCCCCATTACACTGGCAGCGCTGCTGTTCACTATCGTGGTGATGTTCTCCCTCAAGGGGGAGCTTATCGTGCAGATACCACTTGATGTGGTGCGTATCGCCGTCCCACTCGTCATTTATTTCGTGTTAATGTTCTTGCTTTCCTTTTACATGGGCAAGAAGATAGGCGCTGACTATGCGAGGACAACATCCATTGCCTTCACGGCTGCCAGCAACAACTTTGAGCTGGCTATTGCCGTGGCGGTGGCCGTATTCGGAATTGGGTCGGGACAGGCCTTTGCTGCTGTCATCGGGCCGCTGGTGGAGGTGCCGGTGCTCATCAGTCTGGTCAACGTGGCCCTATATTTCCAGCGCAGATACTTTTGACAGAGGGACTGAACCCCATTCAACTACTGGACAACCTGGCTTTCCATCGAATATTATTCAATCCATTCAGCAGAGGGCGAGTCTCAAAGCCTGTCTCTCCAACAGAAGAATAGACCCGCAAGCGCTTGCCGATATCCTGGAAGCTGGCAGAGCGGCGCCCTCGGCCCGCAACAATCAGCCCACCCGTTTCCTGGTGTTGAATGACCCACCGGTCACAGAGAGGGTGGTGAAGGAAGCCTTCAGCGAAGGGAACCAGGTGGTGGCCCAGGCGCCGGTGCTCATCTTCATCTGCGCCGACCCGCAGCAAGCCATGGTCCGCGATGGGGTGAACTACTATCTGTTCGATGCCGGGCTGGCCACCGAGAACATGCTTCTGGCGGCCACAGACCTTGACCTGGCGACCCACGCCATGACCGGTTTCAAGGAACCGGACGTCAAGAGGATACTCGGCATACCCGACGGCATCAAGGTAGTTGCCGCCACGCCGCTCGCCTGCACCAGCCAGCCCTCTTATGAGGAGGCCGCCAGGGAGAGACTCGCGGCCCGCAAACGGAAGAGCATGCAGGAACTCGTCTTCTGGAACTCGTGGGGCGTCGCCAGGTAGCGACGAGGAAGAGCAAGGCCCGCTTACGCCTTGGGCGGCGGCGGGATCTTCCTTTCAAAAGCATCCCTGGTGCGGCAGTAGAGGCTCCGCCCCATACGCCCGACTGTTCTGAGCCTGGAAGGAGATATGCCTCCGTCGGCGCAGACCTCACATTCCACATTGATAGGCGATTCAGCGATGCGTGGCGATTTCACCATCTCGCCGGCTACCGCCGTCAGGCCCAGGGCCTGTATCTCGCTGACACCGTAAGGGTAGGCGGCTCCCGCCTGGATGGCCCGGTCAATCAGGCCCTCATCCACCACGTTCAGAACGAAATCCCTGGTGTACTCGATGTTCCGCGTCGTATCCTTCTTCCGTCCTTCCCTTAACCCGAAGGAAATACACAGCACGGGAGGCTTGTTGCATACCGGAGCCACATAGCTGAACGGGGCCGCGTTGTACACCCCGTCCCTCCCCACTGTAGAGATGAAAGCGATGGGAGATGGACTTATCAGGTTGCCGATCAACGTATGCAGCGCCTCTGTCTCCAGTCCTGCCGCCTCGATTCTCACCTCTCGCTACCTCCTTGCAGTGATTCTATTCATGTTCCCCGGGGACTCCGCCCTTCTCCTGCCAGACCCTGTCGACCGTCTTCCTGACGACCTCATAGCTGAAGCCGCGCCTTCTCAAATACCCGCCGAGCAGTCTATGAAAATCAGTCCAGTCTAGAGCCGTTAGCCGGAGAGCCCTCTTCCGGGCGGCGCTGAAGGCAGACTCCTCATCATCCACCTCAGACGCCACCCCTTGAGCCACCTCGGCTGAAACCCCTTTCTGCCTCAGTTCCTGCTTCACCATCATTCCGCTCCGCGGGCGAATGGACTGCCGGCTATCCTTCCAGAACTGGGCAAAAGCCTGGTCGTCTACCAACCCCTGCTGTCTCAACCTCGAAATAGCCCGCTCTATGGCGTCTGCCTCGAACGAGCGCTGGCGCAACTTCAGACGCACCTCCGCCTCGCTCCGGGCACGGTAACTCAGCGAGCGGATGGCCGCTGTGTAGCAGCGCTGCGCGCGGTCCTCCTGCAGCAGGCCCTGAACTATGAGTTCAGAAAGTGACTGCCCCACCTTCAGCCTCTTCTCAACGACCACATCCACCGTCAGCTCCAGGGCCTCGCCGCTATCGAGCGATACGGTTACGAGCCGGTTGCGGCCCTTGGCGGCCCGCATCGAGGTGACAATCGCCACGTGCAGTACCTCACCCCATCACTCCTCTCCCTCCGTCGAGGCTGCCGCCGGCGACGACGTTGAGGAAGCACGGATCTCACCTTCGATTTCCGCAGCTACATCGGCATGTTGCTTCAGATACTCCTTGACGTTCTCCCGCCCCTGGCCCAGGCGCTTGTCTCCGTAGGAGAAGAAGGCTCCTGATTTCTTGATCAGCCCCAGTCCGAGGCCCAGGTCAACCAGGTCCCCTGCCTTGCTGATCCCGCTATCGAACATGATATCGAACTCGGCCCACCGGAAAGGAGGAGCAACCTTGTTCTTCACCACCTTAGCCCTCACCCGGCTGCCCACCACCTCATTCCCCTGCTTTATCGACTCGATACGTCTCAGGTCGATCCTCACCGAGCTGTAGAACTTCAACGCCCTGCCTCCAGGGGTCACCTCCGGATTGCCGAAGACGATGCCAACCTTCTCCCTCAACTGATTGATGAAAATCACTGCGGTGCGGGATTTGCTGATAGAGCCTGTCAGCTTTCTCAAAGCCTGGGACATCAGCCTTGCCTGCAACCCCATCTGGGGCTCACCCATCTCGCCCTCAATCTCGGCCCGCGGGACCAGCGCCGCCACGCTGTCGACAGCCACCGCATCAACGGCCCCACTCCTCACCAGGGTCTCGGTGATCTCCAGCGCCTGCTCCCCGGTGTCCGGCTGAGAAATTAACAGCTCGTCAATCTTCACCCCACAGCGCCCCGCATAGTCGGCGTCCAGGGCATGCTCCACATCGATATAGGCGACCGTCCCGCCCTTTCTCTGCGCCTCGGCCATGATATGCAAGGCCAGGGTGGTCTTGCCAGACGACTCAGGCCCGAATATCTCCGTCACCCGACCTCGCGGAATCCCGCCTATGCCCAGGGCGCGGTCCAGAGCCAGCGACCCCGTGGAAATGGCCTCCACAGCTGTGCGGGCCGCCGCCTCCCCGAACCTCATTATGGAACCCTTCCCAAATTGCTTCTCTATCTGACCGATAGCCAACTCCAGAGACTTCTCACCTTCTACCGCCATTGCGCTCCTCCTTAATTAAGATATATGGATGGAAAACCCTTATTTGATCGAAGAAGAACTGCCCTACTACTCCACCCCTGTCCCCCCTGGTGACCAATGTTACCAGAACAGAGACCGATTTTAAACACCCAATCTGAGGTCCTTTAGCAGCCAAGAGAACGCCGCTCGAGTCCAAACTTTCTCAGCGAATCCGCCTCAGTAAGGGAGTGGTCGCAGCCATAAACACGGTGAAGCCTGCCAGCACCGAAGCAGCCACGGTTACCGACAACGGCGCGCCCCAGAACGTAGCCAGCGTACCCAGCACCATCCCACCGAGGGGCCACAGACTCCAGGTAAGGCCGTAGATACCCATGACCCGCCCCCGCAAGCTATCCGGCACCAGGCCCTGGAGCACGGTCTGAATCGTTATCATGTAAAGCGAGTAACACATCCCCGCCAAAGCCACCACAGAGAACGACAGCGGAAACAGGCGGGAACGGGAGAAGACCAGGACAAGCACGCCGTAGGCCAGCGACGCTACGATTACCAGCCATCCCCTCCGGCGGAAATTACCCAGGGAACCCACGATTAAGGCCCCCACCAATGCGCCAATGCCGGACGCAGTGATCAGGAACCCATATCCCTGCGCCCCAACCTGCAAGATGTCCCGTGCAAAGACAGGCATGATGTAGAGATAGGAAGTCCCGAAGATGCTGTTGACGAAGGTCAGCCCGACCAGGACCAGGAACACCTGGTTGCGCCACACGTAGCCCACACCCTCCTTCACATTCGACCAGATGCTCTGGCTCCCGGCGCCCACGGCTTGCTCGACTGTCCTTACATAGTACAGCGCCCCCAGCATGGCCAGGTATCCCGCCGCCGTCAAGTAAAAACAAACGGCCACTCCCAGTACGGCCGTGAGGAACCCGGCTATCGCCGGACCGACGATGCGGCTTATCTGCCACACGGACGAGTCCAGTGCGATGGCGTTCATCAGCTCCTTCTTGTCATCAATCAGGAGCGGCACCATGGAAGTCCGCGCCGGTCGCTCGAAGGCCACTACCGTGCCCGAAAGGAAGGAGACCACCAGCACATGCCAGATAGTAACCAGTCCGGTCACCACCAGCGTGGCAAGACTCAAGAGAAGAAAAGCGGACACGACCTGGGTTAGCATGAGGAGTCGCCGCCGGTTCACCCTGTCAGCCACCACACCCCCGAAGAAAGCGAAAACGATGGACGGCACGGCGGACGCACCCCCTACGAGGCCGAGATAGAAAGGAGAATCGGTTATCTGGTAGGCCAGCCAGGACTGAGCCACGAACTGGACCTGCCAGCCCACCACCGCCACAATCAGGCCCAGCCAGTACAGCCTGAAATTTCGATGATGAAGAGCGCCGAAGACCGGCGCACGGACTATTCTTTGCAGCACGAGAAGTCAGGATTTCCCTTTCCAGAGCCTTGAGCGCAAACCTGAGGATTATACCACACGGGACGCCTACCAACGGGCATTTCAGAGGGGTGCACCCATCCTTGACAGAAACGCTTCCAGAGTCTCATAATCGGTTCTTAGAGCAAGCCAATACGTATCAATACGCATCGGAAGGGGGGAGGCTTATGTAAACCACGCCTTGTTGCAGCAACAGCCAAACACTCAATTGGTATCAGGGAAGGAGGACCAAATGCCACGAGTCAAAGCTTTTGTATTCTTGACGAGCCTGTTTCTGCTCCTAGCTCTGGTCGTCACCAGTTGCGCCCCGAAGCCTCAGGTGGCTGAAAAACCCGCCTTCGTTTTCAAGAACAATATCTACCTCGCGCTCAACGGCCCTGAAGGCAAGGCCTCTGAGTGGTATGCCAATGAGGTGTTCAAGAGAACGGGCGGCAGGGTGAAGATAGAGACCGTCGGCGGTGGCGCGCTGGGAGGCATCATGGAGAACCTCAAACTGACCTCCCAGGGGGTAATTGACATCTCAGGCGTCATGTTCGGCAACCATCCTGCCGAAACACCTCTTTCGTCTCTCATCACCTTCCCCTTCGTCATCAAGGATGCCTATGTCATGGGCAACGTGATGAATGAGATGTACCGCACCTACAAGCCTTTCAGGGACGAGTACGAAGTGAAGAACAAGGTGCATCTTCTCGCCGGCATGGCATCCAACGTAGGTGTTGGCACTGCAACAGTACCGATGCGGACGGCAGCCGACTTCAGCGGGAAGAAGATGAGGGCCTTCGGCAACATGAACCCGATAGCGGCTAAGCTCGGGGCCACGCCGGTGACTATCCCCTCAGCCGAGGTCTACGAGGCCCTCAAGAGAGGGACTGTGGTGGGCGACATGGTGTACCCGTATGCATATCTGGTGCTGTATAAGATTTATGAAGTGTCGAACTACGTTTTCGACTATGGCACCGGCCTCTACTTCAACTATGGGTTTATCATCAATCTTGACACCTGGAACAAGCTCCCCAAAGATATCCAGAAGGTGATGGACGACGCAGGCCAGGAGATGCTGGTGCCTTACGTCCAGTACCTGATCGAGGCGGACGCAGCGGCGACCGCAGCGATGAAAGCAAAAGGCAACCAATTCTATCGCTTCCCGCTCGAGGAAGTGGCGAAGGTGAAGGCCCTATCCATGCCTCTGCGTGACCAGCAGGTTGCCGCCCTGGAGGCCAAGGGCATACCCGCCAGGGAGTTCGTTGCCAAGTACGAGGCCCTGGTCAAGAAATATGACCCGAAATCGACCTACGTGCACCCCTTCCCCAAGTAAGTCCCAGAGCAAGTGAAGGACCTGCCCCCGGCCAGTGCCTGACACTGGCCGGGCAAGCGGGGTCCTCGAGCGGCGTGAAACGTTCCGCATCTGAGGTATGAGCAGAGTTCCACGCCTCATCTCAACGGGGGGGCTCTGACCCATTGCAGCCGGCATAACGGAGCCGGAGCGGAAACCCACGAAGCACGACATCAGGGACCATGTGGGCTCAGATGACCAGTGCCATCTTGTGACATCAAGACAGGCGGCGGTCGAACTCGCTTTCAAGGAGTGTGAGGATGAATTCGATGGGAGAAACCGGTGTCGAGACGATCGAAACTGACGTCTTGATTCTGGGTAGTGGTATGGCGGGTCTCAGGGCAGCGATTGAGGCAAGAAGATACGGCGTCGCTGTCCTTATGATCGACAAAAGCCTGATTAGCATCAACAGCAACACCAGATTCTCCGGATCGGCGTTCAGGGCGGCTTCAACCGCGGGGATCGGGGGCACTGGTGGCGCCGCGGCTGAAGTAGTTACACTCCACAATTACCCCTCCGACCATTTCAAAGACACCCTTAGAATAGGAGGGTTTCTGAACGACCAGCGGCTGGCAGAGATCCTGTGCTTTGAAGTGCCGGCGCGCGTCCACGAACTGGCCGACTTCGGCCTCAAGAACCTGTCCGAAATGTTCCTGCACTGCTGTTACCCGCATGGGACTCTTACGGTTCGGTCTTTGCTCGAGACAATCGAGAAGATGGGCGTCAAAACCATCAGAAAGATGTACCCACTATGGGCTTTGACCTGGAGACAGGAGGATTCCTTGTCATCAAAGCAAAATCAACTATTCTGGCTACAGGCGGTGCCGGAGAGGTGTTCGAGCGGAATGAGACCGCGTCAACGGTAACGGGTGACGGCTATGGTCTGGCCTATCGAGCTGGCGCACAACTCATGGATATGGAGATGGTCCACTTTGAGCCGTATGTGCATGCCGAACCCGATTTGCCGATGATGGACAGACACGAATCGTCGGCCGGGTGCCGTGGGGTCTTGCGAAACAAGCTTGGCGAAGATTTCCTGCCGAACTACATTCAGCCAGTAGGGCCGCCTCAGGCCCCTTTCCATTTCACACGGCACTTTGGCATATCAAACGTCGATATCAGGTGGGTTGTATCCAAAGCTATGGCACTAGAGGTACTCGAAGGGAGAGGAGACAACGGGGCTGTCTTCTATGACTTGACCCAGGTTCCTGAAGATGTGTGGCAGACGGGAATGGTTTCCAAGTACTTGCGATACGTATTATGTCGCGGGTACGACGTCACCAAGACGTCCATCCGGGTCTTTCCGGCAGCCATTACCACTCTGGGTGGCATTCGCATCAACGAGGATTGCCAGAGCAGCCTGGACGGACTGTATGCGGCAGGCGAGGTTACAGGGGGAGTTCACGGCGCGATGCGCCTCGGCGGAAACGCGCTTGCTGATTGCCTCGTCTTTGGCGCCAGGGCTGGAGGCAGCGCCGCCAAACATGCCCTATCCGTCAGAATGCCCGAGGTCGATGGCAGGCTGGTGGAGAGACCGGCAAGAACGATCCGTGACATCCTCAGCCGCCCGGAGACCGCAGACGGCGACCCGGAACAAATCAAGAAGCAGGTCAAGTCGGCAATATGGAAGCACGTCGGGGTTCTCAGAGACAAGGATGGACTGCAGGAAGCCATTTCCATCTTCGATCGAATTCAGAACGAACGCCTCCCGAAGGTCTTTGCCAGAAGCCTGTCGAAGCTAAGACCCGCCCTCGAGTGCGCTAACATGGTCGCGACTGCCCAAATGATCGCCAGGTCAGCGATACACCGGAGAGAAAGCAGAGGAGGGCAGTACCGGTTGGATTTTCCCACCAAAGATGACGGCAAATGGCTGTGCAACATATTGGTGGCCAAAGGTCCCGACGAGATGGAGTTGAGCACGCGGCCGGCTGTTATGACAAGGTTCCGGCCTCAGGACCTGCCTGCTGAGGGACCTATAGCACAGGCACTGGAAGGTGTTGAAAGACTGAACGCCGGGCGACTAAAGAGGCTAGGAGGGCGCAGCTAATATGCTTCAGATAGTAGTCGAAGCAGAGATATGCGACGGTTGCGGTGTCTGTGTAGAAGGATGTTTTGTTTCTTGTCTAGCCCTAGATGAGGCGACAGGAACGGCAAGAGTCGTGAACGAACATGGTTGCCTGGTATGCAGGCAATGTGAGGTTGGCTGTCCCCTCGGAGCTATCAGAGTTGATCTACCCAACTGGCCGCGAGACCCTACACAGGGCATATCTACGATTCTTTAGGCTGTTGTGTGGCGGAGTCTACCATAGGGAGGGAAATTAGCAATATGGCAAGATTCATCTCAAGCTGCCGTCGCATTACAAGGGCAGCCGCCTTTGGTAGCACCGCTATCATCCTCTGCCTCATGCTTATCACCACGATAGACGTATCGCTCCGCTACGTATTCTCGCGGCCGATCAGGGGCGTCAGCGAAATCGGCGAATACCTCCTGGTAATCCTCGTCTTCCTGGCGCTCGCCTACGCGCAGTTCCACGGCCGCCATGTCAATGTCACCATCTTCACCAATCGCTTCCCGCCCAGGATTCAGTCATCCCTCCAGATTAGCATCCTGGTCGTTCTGGTGGCTCTTTTTCTGACCATGACCTGGAAATCTGCGGAGACAGCCTACTCCTTCTACCAGGTGGGAGAGATCCGGTGGAATGTGCCATGGCCAGTTTGGCCGGCGAGGTTCTTCGTACCCCTGGGCGCTTTCCTTCTCTCCATTGAATTCCTCGCGGAGTTGCTATCCTCACTAAAACCAACGAAAAGGAAAGGGTAAGCACGAAGCTTCGGTATGGACCCGATTATCGTCGCCTCCCTCATAGTTGCGCTTCTCCTCTTCTTGATATTCATCGGCATGCCCATCGCTTTCGCGCTGGGCATCTCCGGGGTCATCGGCATAGCGGTACTGAGAAGTATGGGGGTTGCTCTCGATGTGC
The DNA here is from genome assembly GCA_016844565.1 of Dehalococcoidia bacterium. GTDB lineage: Bacteria > Chloroflexota > Dehalococcoidia > JAENJB01 > JAENJB01 > JAENJB01. Next base: position 2,758 of record JAENJB010000055.1, on the reverse strand, counting down.
TGGGGACCTACCCATGGGGCAGGGTCCTCAGCTTCCTACTCACCCTCATCCCGATGTTCATCCTCATGGGGCAGCTAGCCGATGTGGGTGGTATAAGTAAGGACGCCTACGCCGTCGGCTACAAGTGGCTGGGGCATATTCCCGGAGGCCTCGGGATGGCTACGGTAGCCGCCGCCACCATCTTCGGCGCCGCCTCGGGCGCCAGCACCGCCGCCGCAGCAGCCCTCGGTAAAGTGTGCGTCCCCGAGATGAGAAAATACGGTTACGACTCGAAGCTGGCCGCCGGCTGCGTCGCCAGCGCGGCCCTTCTAGATATCCTCATACCACCCAGCCTGGGCATGGTCATCTACGGTGTGATGGCCGAAGAATCAATAGGCAAGCTGCTGGTGGCCGGCATCATACCCGGCATCCTCACGGCTCTCAATTTCGCCATTTTGCTCTACTTTATCGCCAAGGTCAGACCCGAGATGGCCCCCCTGGGACCCAGGACCGGCTGGAAAGAGAGGTTCCTCAGCCTGCGCGGCCTGATGTGGGTATTGGTGCTCTTTATTCTGGTAATGGGCGGTATCTACAGCGGCGCGGTCACCCCCACCGAAGCCGGTGCGATAGGAGCATTCGGCACCCTTGTCATCGCCCTCATCAACATCAGGAGGGAGGGCGCAGGATGGCGAAGACTGAAAGAGGCCTTCATCGAAACCACCAACACCACCGCTATGGTCTTCGCACTTCTCATTGGGGCGAGCATCTTCAGCCTCTTCCTCGCCATGCTCAACCTGCCCGGCCTGCTGGCCCAGGGACTCGCAGGCTTGCCGCCCGTGGCAGTGCTCGTGCTGGTGGTCCTGGCCTATATCCCCCTCGGAATGTTCCTTGACCCCATGTCCATGCTTGTCCTGACCATACCCGTCCTGCACCCACTGATGACCAGCCTGGGCTACGATGGCATCTGGTTCGGCATCATCGTCATGAAGCTCATTGAGATCTCCCTCCTCACCCCACCAGTCGGACTGAATGTCTATGTCATTAAGGGGGTAGTTCCAGACTTGCGTCTGGAGGATATCTTCAAAGGCGTAGCGCCGTTCCTTGTGGTGGAATTCATAACCCTCATCATCCTGATAATCTTCCCACAGATTATCCTCTGGCTGCCCGGGACTATGAAGTAGGGGCCACCATCCTCTGCCAAAGCGCACTCACCTTGTCCCTCAATTCATCCAGCGTGCCGCTGTTGTCGATAACCTCGTCGGCGTGCTTCACTTTCTCCGCCGCCGGGAGCTGGCTCCGCCAGCGCGTTGCCACCTGAGTGCCAGCGAACATCCCACCTCTACCCATCCGCTCGGCGACCCTGTCCTCCGGCGCCACGACCACCCAGATCTCGTCCACCAGCGACGTCCACCCCACCTCTATCAGAAGGGTGGCCTCCAGAACTGCCACCATCACTCCCTCCTTCCGCCACTCCTCCAACCTCTCCCTCACCATCTCAAACATCCGCGGGTGCATAATGCGGTTCAACCTGTCCCTGGAGCTTGCGTCGCCAAAGACAGCTTCCCCCAGCCTGCGCCGATCCACTGTGCCATCTGCATGCAATATGCCATCGCCGAAGGCGGCCACCACTTCCCTCCACACCTCTGTATGCGGCGACAGCGCCTCATGTCCTACCGTGTCAGCGTCCAGCACCCTAGCTCCCAACTCGACCAGCATGCGAGCTACCGTGCTCTTCCCGCTGCCGAAATTACCGGTAAGTCCAATCACTAGCATGTCTGTTCGCCGACCGAAGTCTATCCGGTGCCCGATGGACAGTCAAGCCGCCACACTCCGGGAAACCATCGACACTATTGACAAGGGATAGCTTATCATCCATAATAAACAATTGTCGCCGAACAAAAAGTAACCTCTCTCGACATTAGAAAGCGGGTTGCAGTAAGCATGGTCAAGATCAGATTAGCCCGAGTGGGAAGGTCGAAGGTACCCAACTATAAAGTAGTGGTAATGGATTCGCGCTCTCCGCGAAACGGACGAGCCCTTGACATCATCGGCCACTATAATCCGCTGACTGACCCGGAGACAGTGGTGGTCGATGCCGAAAAGGCTGCCAGATGGCTTAAACAAGGGGCACAGCCCTCGCCGGCAGTTCAGCGGTTTCTGTCCAAGCTGAACACAAAAGAGAAGACAGCTTCGCCTCAGGAGTCAGCATGAAAGAGCTCGTAGAGTACATCGCCAAAGCCATTGTCAATGCGCCCGCGAACGTGGTGGTCACCGAAGAAACCGGTGAGAATGGAATACTGGTAAAGCTGGAAGTCGCACCCGACGACAAGGGTCGAGTCATCGGCAAACAAGGGCGAGTGGCAGAAGCTATGAGGACCTTGCTCCGCGTACTGGGCGCCAAGGCGGGCACCCGGGTTACACTGGAAATAGTCTGACCAACCAAAAACGCCGCCCAAGAGCAACTGCCTTGAGCGGCGTTTTTTAATCTCTCCCAGTCCGCTGCCTAGCCTCGCCTTCTTCTCCTGTCCGCCACCTTTATCCTTGCCAGGGAGCGCCGTAGCGCGGCCTCAATGAGAGCGGCTTCGGTCCCCTTGACCTCCTTTATCTTCTCCTCCGCGCGACATCGGGCGGCCACCGCCCGCTCGATATCAATCTCTTCAGCTCGCTCGGCCGTGTCAGCTAGAACAATCGCTTTGTCCGGACGGACCTCAAGGAAACCACCGCCAACGCACATGAGGATATCCTCACCACCCTTCCTGATGCGCAGCTCTCCGGGTTG
>JAENJB010000203.1 GCA_016844565.1 Dehalococcoidia bacterium | reverse complement strand
TCCTGGATGACGCGAGGGATACCAGCGGAGGAGGGTACCGGCTGAGGAAACTCCGCAGGTTTGGAAGGCCACGTGCTCATCATGGCGTAGTCGTGAGAGCCGTGGTAGCCGCCTTCGAACTTCAGCACCTTGTCCCGCTTCCTGTAGGCGCGGGCCGCTCGGAGACATTGGAAGGTGGCATCGGTGCCGCTGGTGGTGAACCGGACCATCTCCGCACAGGGAACGGCGCGACATATCTCCTCCGCCAGCTCGATGGCCACCCCGCTGGTGAGGAAGTACGTGCTGCCTCGCTCCAGGTAGTTGCGAACGGCTTCGATCACGGCGGGATGGGCATGTCCCAGAATCATGGGGCCGGACCCCATCAGGTAGTCTATGTACTCGTTGCCGCTGAAGTCGTATATCCTGGAGCCGCGGCCCTCTTTAACTATGAAGCCGTCCTCAAAGCTGGAGGAGGCATTCCCGTTCTGAGCGCCTGGCAAGTACCGCTGGGCCTTCTGGAGCAGGGCCTTCTCTTCTGGGCTCTGCGGGTTGCTGCGGGACATGCCTCCTCCTCTCAGACATCTCTAAGCAGGGCTATATCTGTCCTTCCAAAGGCTGCTGCAGATTGAAGCGGACCGTTATCGGGCCTAGGCTGCCTTTGGCCTGCCCTTGCTCATGACGTTGACCAACTCTTGCAGGGCGTTTGCCGACTTCTGGAGCATGGCCTGCTCCTCCGAAGTCAGCTTGATCTGGAGTATCTCCTCGATGCCGCCGTGTCCCAGCTTCACCGGGACGCCAGCGTACAACCCCTTGATCCCGTACTCGCCTTGCAGGTAGGCGGCGCAAGGCAGGATCCGGTGCTGGTCCAGGAGGATGGAGTCTAGCATCTCTACGACGCCTGCCGACGGGGCGTAGTAGGCGCTGCCAGTCTTCAGAAGGGAAACGATCTCGGCGCCGCCGTCGCGGGTGCGCTTTACAATACGGTCCAGAGTCTCTTTGGGAAGCAGCTCGCTAACGGGTACGCCGCCCACGGTAGTGTAACCTACCAGGGGCACCATGGTGTCTCCGTGGCCTCCCAGCACGTAGGCATGGACGTCCCGAGGCGAGACCTTCAACTCCTGGGCCAGTTCGGGGACGGTCTGTCCCCCTTGATAGGATAGCCGCGAGGGCCACCTTGGCCTTGAACGCCGGTTTGTGCTTCCGCCTCTGTTCTGTCGTTGTCCTGCCCTCCTGCGCCTTTTCGCGTTTAGTTTACCTGCAGGACCTCTCGCTTAGCCACCCGTCCGAAATCCGGGGTCCACCTCACTAGATCGCGTCCACGATCGCATTTAGCGTGGCGCTGGGGCGCATGGCTTTGGCGGCTAACTCACCGTTGGGACGGTAATAACCGCCGATATCCACCGGCTTCCCCTGCGCACCGTTCAGTTCCTTGATGATCTTGTCTTCGTTGGCGGCCAACTGCTGTGCCACATTGGCAAATCTGGCTTGCAGGTCTGGGTATTTTGTCTGCTTGGCCATTGCTTCGGCCCAATACAGAGCGAGGTAGTAGTGGCTGCCTCGGGTGTCCAGTTCGTTCACCCGGCGCGATGGCTCCCGACGGTTTTCCAAATGCTTCCCGATCGCCTGGTCTAGGGTCTCAGCCAGGAGCTTCGCCTTGGCGTTCTTGAACATTTCACCTGAATGCTCAAAGGAAGCAACGATGGCGCAGAATTCACCCATCGAGTCCCACCGCAAATGGCCCTCCTCAAGGAACTGCTCTACATGCTTGGGGGCCGACCCACCAGCGCCCGTCTCAAATAGCCCACCACCGGCAAGTAGAGACACTATAGAAAGCATCTTGGCGCTGGTGCCCAGTTCCAGGATGGGGAAGAGGTCGGTCAGATAGTCACGTATTATGTTGCCGCTCACGGAAATCGTGTCCTTGCCAGCACGGCTGCGAGCCAACGAGAAGCTCATTGCTTCGACAGGAGGCATGATGCGTATGTCCAATCCGGCCGTGTCGTGCGTGGGTAGGTATTTCTCCACTTTCTTGATCATCTCAGCGTCGTGGGCCCTCTTTGGGTCCAGCCAGAATATGGCCGGCGTTCCGGCTGCCCTGGCCCGGCTGATAGCAAGCTTGACCCAGTCTTGAATCGCCACGTCTTTGGCCTGGCACATCCGGAAGATATCGCCTTCTTCAACTTTCTGTTCCATCAGGGACTTGCCAGATGCATCCACGACCCGGATCACACCGTTGCCGGGAGCCTTGAAGGTCTTGTCGTGAGACCCATACTCTTCAGCCCCCATGGCCATCAACCCCACATTGGAGACGCTGCCAATGGTAGATGGATCGAATGCTCCATTGTTCTGGCAGTCTTCGATAACAGTCTGGTACATAGTCGCATAACTGCGGTCAGGGATCATGGCAACCGTGTCGTGCAACTGGTTGTCCGGGCCCCACGCGCGGCCATTGGTTATGCCCTTTCTGGAGTCCACCATGAACAGTTCTGGGCGTGCGTCATAAACCGCCTGGATATCCGCCTGGATTTCCTTTCGCTTGGCCTCAGGCAGTGATTGTATTTTGGTGTAGAGTTCAGCCATTCCATTGTCGGGGTTCACTCCAAGCTCGCTCAGCACAGCCGCGTGTTTGGCAAACACGTCCTGGTAGTAGACCGAAACACAATGGCCGAAAATGATCGGGTCTGAGACGCGCATCATGGTCGATTTCACCTGAAGAGAAAGCAACACGCCATCAGCTTTAGCCTTTTCCATCTGGTCAGCGTAGAACCGGCGCAGCGCCTTCACATTCATCACAGAGCAATCGATGATTTCATCAGCCACCAGGGGAATACCGGCTTTGAGTACGGTTGCTTTACCACCGCCGGCCACGAACTCGATCTTGGCTGATCCCGCCGCCGCAACGGTCAAGGCCTTTTCACTCCCGTAGAAATCGCCACTGGTCATATGGGCAACGCGGGTCTTGGACACTTTCGGCCAGTCTTGCATCATCCTATGGGGATTTCGTTTGCCATACTCTTTGACCGCTGTGGCAGACCGGCGATCGGAGTTCCCTTGGCGCAGAACAGGGTTGACTGCACTACCCAATACCTTAGAATAGCGCTGGAACACTTCGCGCTCTTTTTCGGTTTTAGGCTCATCGGGGTAGTCGGGAATATCGTATCCCTTGTCCTGCAATTCCTTGATCGCCTCTTTCAACTGGGGAATAGAGGCGCTGATATTGGGCAGCTTGACAATGTTCGCTGCGGGGTCCCCGGTCAGCTTGCCCATTCTTGTCAGATAATCGGGGGTCTTCTGTTCGTCTTTCAGATTGTCAGGGAAATTGGCGATAATGCGGCC